>JBDLVJ010000372.1:0-3733 GCA_039804875.1 Pseudomonadota bacterium
GACCTCGATTTGAGCTTCGACGCCCTGAACGTGGACGGCATGAGCGACCTGCTGCCCAAGCTGATGCCGCTGCTGGCGGTCAATCCCAGGCTGGGCCGTTCGGCCCACGATGCCGACATCGTCCAGTCGGCCTGGAACCTCGACAGCCTGGCGGACGACTACACCGGCTTCGTGGCCCGTTACCAGCCGATCCTGGACGCCCTGCGCCAGTGCGCGCCCGACGAGGCGCAGGAGCGCGGCGCCTTCCTGGTCCGCGTCCTGCTGATCCACGATTTCCGCCGTCTGCTGCTGCGCGACCCGGAACTGCCCGAGGTGCTGCTGCCGGCCGGCTGGCCAGGTCATGCGGCGCGCCGGCTCTGCAAGGAGCTCTATCGCCGCCTGCTCGGGCCGTCGGAGCGCCATCTGGACCGCCATTTGCTGCTGGCCAGCGGCGAGGTGCCGCCGGCCTCGAGCCTGGTGAGCGAGCGCTTTCAGTGTCAGGATCCCTTGGCCGAGGCGGTCTGAGCGCCGCGACGGGGCCAGGCTGGCGCCAGCACCGGATCAGGGGAAACCCTGATCCTTTTTTTTGCCGCTACGTGATACATTTTTTTATGAAATAAAACAAAGTTTGTAATGTGTTTGGGCGGCGGCGTCAGCGGTGCCGGTCTCCCGGGTCTTCCTTCTTCTGGAATCAATCGATGTCTCATCTCCTGTTTGACAAGCACCGTGCCACGCTCGATGGCGCACTCCATGCCATCGCCACCCGTGGCTACTGGTCGCCCTACAGCGAAATGCCCAGCCCCAAGGTCTATGGCGAAACCGCCGCCGCCGACGGCAAGCAGGCCTTCGAGTCGCATCTGGGCCGCAACTTCGAGCTCGACCAGCCGGGTCAGGCCGGTTGGGGCGGCAAGGAGTCCTCGCCCTACGGCGTCGCGCTCGACGTGCGCTACCCCCTGTGCGACCACGAGGCGCTGATCGCCGCCGGCTTGGCCGCCATGCAGGGCTGGCAGGCGGTGGGCGCGGCCGGGCGCACCGGCATCTGCCTGGAAATGCTCGAGCGCCTGAACCGCCAGAGCTTCGAGATCGGCCACGCGGTGATGATGACCACCGGCCAGGGCTGGATGATGGCCTTCCAGGCCGGCGCCGCCCATGCCCAGGACCGAGGCCTCGAGGCCGTGGCCTATGCCTGGCGCGAGCAGAGCTTCGTGCCGGCCGAGACGGTCTGGGAAAAGCCCCAGGGCAAGAACCCGGCACTGGTCATGAAGAAGCAGTTCGAGCTGGTCGGCCGTGGCGTCGGTCTGGTGGTCGGCTGCGGCACCTTCCCGACCTGGAACACCTATCCGGGCCTGTTCGCGGCGCTGGCGACCGGCAACGCCGTCATCGTCAAGCCGCACAGCAACGCCATCCTGCCGGCCGCGATCACCGTGCGCACGCTGCGCGCCGTGCTGGCCGAGAACGGCATCGACCCCAACCTGGTGACCCTGTGCGTGGCCGAGCAGCGCAGCGTGACGCAGGCGCTGGCGACCCACCCGGCGGTCAAGTCGGTCGACTTCACCGGCAGCAACGTGTTCGGCCAGTGGCTGATCGAGCACTGCAAGCAGGCCCAGGTCTATGCCGAGCTCGCCGGCGTCAACAACATCGTGATCGACTCGACCGACGCCTACCAGGCGATGCTGGCCAACCTGGCCTTCACGCTCTCGCTCTATTCGGGCCAGATGTGCACCACCAGTCAGGCCCTCATCGTGCCGGCCGGCGGCATCGAGACCGACCAAGGCCACAAGAGCCATGACGAGGTCTGCGCCGACCTCGCCAAGGCGGTCGAGCGCCTGCTGACCAAGCCCGAGGTTGCCTGCGCCGTGCTGGGCGCGATGCAGTCCGCCGCCACCGCCGAGCGGGTCGAGCAGGCCAACGGCGCCAGCCTGGGCCGCGTGGTGCTGGCCTCGAAGCAGCTCGACCACCCCGAGTTCCCGGGCGCCGACGTGCGCACCCCGGTGCTGCTGGCGGTGGACGCCGCCGACGAGGCCGCCTACATGGAAGAGCGCTTCGGCCCGATCAGCTTCATCGTCAAGGCCGCCGACACGGCCGCCGCGATCGCGCTGTCCGAGCGCATCGTCAGCACCCATGGCGCGCTGACCGTGGGCCTGTACTCGACCCGCCAGGACGTGATCGACGCCATGACCGAAGCCACCTGGCGCGGCAAGGTCGCGCTGTCGATCAACCTGACCGGCGGCGTGTTCGTCAACCAGTCCTCGGCCTTCTCGGACTACCACGGCACCGGCGGCAACCCGGCGGCCAACGCGTCCTACGCGGACTCGGCCTTCGTGGCCAATCGCTTCCGCGTCGTGCAGCGTCGCTACCACGTCTGAGGCCGGCTGCCATGAGTTACCAGAACATCCGGTTCGAACTGGACCAGGCCGGCGTGGCCCGCCTCACGCTGAACCGTCCCGACAAGATGAACAGCTTCACGGCGGCGATGCATGCCGAGCTGCGCGACGCGCTCGACGGCATCCAGACCAACCCGGCGGTGCGCGTGCTGGTGCTGACCGGCGCCGGGCGCGGTTTCTGCGCCGGCCAGGATCTGGCCGATGCCGAGGTGCGCTTCACGCCCGGCCAGACCCCGCCCGATCTGGGCGATCTGGTCGAGCGGCATTACCAGCCGCTGGTGATGCGGCTGAAGAACCTGCGCGTTCCGACCGTCGCGGCCGTCAACGGCATCGCCGCCGGTGCCGGCGCGAGCCTGGCGCTGGCCTGCGACCTGGTCGTGGCAGCGAAATCGGCCTCCTTCCTGCAGGCCTTCAGCAAGATCGGCCTGATCCCGGACACCGGCGGCACCTGGCTGTTGCCGCAGCGCGTCGGCATGGCGCGCGCCATGGGGCTGGCGCTGCTGGCCGACAGACTGGCGGCCGAGCAGGCCGCTGCCTGGGGCCTGATCTGGGCCGTCCATGATGACGCGGTCTTTGGCGCCGAGGTCGATGCGCTGGCGGCACGGCTGGCGGCTATGCCGACCAGGGCCCTGGTGCGCACGCGCCAGCTGATGCAGGCCGCGCCGACCCACACGCTGGAGCAGCAGCTCGCGATGGAGGGCGGCTTCATGCGCGAGCTCGGTCGCAGCGCCGACTATGTCGAGGGCGTGAGCGCCTTCCTGGACAAGCGCGCGCCGCGCTTCACGGGAGCCTGAGCATGAGCAAGCAGGCATTGCCCCTTTCCACTCTGGTGGCCGTCATCGGCGCCGGCGCCATGGGTGCCGGCATCGCGCAGGTCGCGGCGCAGGCCGGTCACCCGGTCCGGTTGCTCGACAACCGCCCCGGCGCGGCCGAACAGGCCGTGGCCGGCATCCGTGCCCAGCTGGCCAAATTGGCCGACAAGGGCCGGCTGACGCCCGAAGCGGCGCAGGCCGCGGCTGAGCGTCTGTCGGCTGCGGCGTCGAACGCCGAGCTGGCCGATGCCGGGCTGGTGATCGAGGCTATCGTCGAGAACCTCGAGGTCAAGCGCGCGCTGTTTCGCGAGCTCGAGGCGATCTGCGGCGCCGATTGCATCTTCGCGACCAATACCTCGTCGATCTCAGTCACCGCGATCGCCGCCGGTCTGCGGGCGCCCGGGCGCCTGGTCGGCATGCATTTCTTCAACCCGGCGCCGCTGATGGCGTTGGTGGAGGTGGTGAGCGGCCTGGCCACCAACCCGGCACACGCCGAGGCCATCCATGCGCTGGCGGCCACCTGGGGCAAAAGCCCGGTGCACACCCGATCCACGCCGG
>JBDLVJ010000373.1:0-4910 GCA_039804875.1 Pseudomonadota bacterium
GCTCGTTGCACATCATGGACACGTAGTCGAGACGGTCCATGTAGGGCAGCGACTGGATGTAGGTCTTGCTCTCAGCCAGCTTCTCGGTGGCGCGGTGCAGCAGGCCGATGTGCGGATCGGCGCGTTGCACCACTTCGCCATCGAGCTCGAGCACGAGACGCAGCACGCCGTGCGCGGCCGGGTGCTGCGGACCGAAGTTGAGGGTGTAGTTCTTGATTTCAGCCATGATTTCGCCTAAGGGGCATCAGCCCTTCAGTGCAGGCCCCCGTAGTTGTCTTCGCGGATGATGCGCGGCGTGACTTCACGCGCCTCGATGGAAACCGGCTCGTAGACCACGCGACGGCGCTCGGCGTCGTAGCGCATCTCGACATGGCCGGTGACCGGGAAGTCCTTGCGGAAGGGGTGGCCGATGAAGCCGTAGTCGGTCAGGATGCGGCGCAGGTCCTCGTGACCCTCGAACACGATGCCGTAGAGGTCGAAGGCCTCGCGCTCGTACCAGTTGGCGACCGACCAGAGCGGGCACAGCGTGGCCACGACCGGAAAGTCGTCGTCGGCGCAGAACACCCGCACGCGCAGGCGCTGGTTGAGCTCGACCGACAGCAGATGCACGACCACCGCGAAGCGCTGGCCTTCCCAGGCGCCGTCGCGGTAGGTGGAATAGTCGAGGCCGCAGATGTCGAGCAGCTGATCGAAGCGGCAGCCCGGCGCGTCGCGCAGCAACTGCATGGCTTCGAAGTAGTCGGCGGGCGCGATTTGCACGGTGACTTCACCGTGCTCGAGCTTGACCTGTTTGATCTTGTCGCCGAGCACCTCGGCGACGGTTTGCTGCAGCGCCTCAGGGGCGATCGCCACAGCCTGTGCGGTTGCGTTCGTCATCGGGGATGGTCTCCGGCGCTCAAGCGCGCGCAATGGTGTTGGTGCGGCGGATCTTGTTCTGCAGCTGGATGATGCCGTAGATCAGCGCCTCGGCCGTCGGCGGACAGCCGGGCACGTAGACATCGACCGGCACGATGCGGTCGCAGCCACGCACCACCGAATAGCTGTAGTGGTAGTAGCCGCCGCCGTTGGCGCAGGAACCCATGGACAGGACCCAGCGCGGCTCGGCCATCTGGTCATAGACCTTGCGCAGCGCGGGCGCCATCTTGTTGCAGAGGGTACCGGCCACGATCATGAGGTCGGACTGACGCGGACTGGCGCGGAAGACCTCGGCGCCGAAACGGGCGATGTCATAGCGGGCCGTGGCCGCATGCATCATCTCGACCGCGCAGCAGGCCAGACCAAAGGTCATGGGCCAGAGCGATCCGGTTTTGTCCCAGTTCACCACCGAGTCGTAACTGGTGGTGATGAAGCCTTCCTTGAAGACGCCTTCGATCATTTGTACTCCTGAGCGCTAGCGCGCTTCATTCCCAGTCCAGCGCACCGATCTTCCAGGCGTAGACAAAGCCCACCACCAGGTCGATCAGGAACACCACGCCGGTCCAGAAACCGGTCGAACCGATGTCGGTCAAGGCGACCGCCCAAGGGATGAGGAACGCGATTTCCAGGTCGAACAATATGAAGAGGATGGCCACCAGGTAGTGGCGCACATCGAACTTCATGCGAGCGTCTTCGAAAGCCTCGAAGCCGCATTCGTAAGGGGAGTTTTTCGCCGCATCCGGGCGATTGGGGCCTAGTATGTAGCCCAGGACCTGCGGCAGCACACCTACCGCAAGACCGACCAAAACAAACAAGAGTACCGGGAGGTATTGTGCTATGTCCATTTGCTTGTTCCGCGGACGCATTGCGCGTCCATTGAATTTTTGGTGCCGACGGCGAGACTCGAACTCGCACAGCTTTCGCCACTACCCCCTCAAGATAGCGTGTCTACCAATTTCACCACGTCGGCTATTGTCTTGATGCAACTTTTGCGTTTACCGGGGTACCGCGCCGCATCAATTCATGTATTCTAGCCGGAAAAATCATCTTTTTTCGGCTACCCGCAGGTTTTTATGCCCGCGGGCGGGTGGCGGCTTTACTGGCCCGGAATCTGGCCCGGAATCTGGCCCGCGGACGGCTGAGCGGGCGTCGCCGGCGCCGTGACGGGCGCGGCGCCTTCGAGCACGCTGGTGCCGCTGACCGGCTTGGCATGGCCGAAGTAGGCCAGCGCCAGGGTGCAGACGAAGAACACGGTCGCCAGCGCGCCGGTGCTGCGCGACAGGAAGTTGGCGCCGCCGGTGGCGCCAAACAGGCTGGCCGAGCCACCGCCACCGAAGGCGGCGCCGGCATCGGCGCCCTTGCCGTGCTGCATCAGGATCAGGCCGATCATGGCCAGCGCGGACAGGATTTGAAGGATCGACAGCAGGTTGAAGAGAATGGTCATGATCTGGTGCTTCAGATGCCGGCCGCCGCGAGCGGACAGCTGGCGATGATGGTGAGGAATTCGTCGGCCTTGAGCGAGGCGCCGCCGATCAGGCCGCCGTCGATGTCGGGCTGGCACAGCAGCGAGGCGGCGTTGCCCGCGTTCATGCTGCCGCCGTAGAGGATGCGGTTGCGGCTGGAATGCGCCGAGGCCGCCTTGAGCTGGGAGCGCAGCACCGCGTGCACCGCCTGCGCCTGCTCGGGCGTCGCGGTGCGGCCGGTGCCGATGGCCCAGACCGGCTCGTAGGCCACCACGATCTCGCTGGCGCGATGACCGACCGCATGGATCACGGCCGACAACTGGCGCTTGACCACGAACTCGGTGCGGCCGGCCTCGCGGTCGGCCAGCGTCTCGCCGACGCAGACGATCGGCGTGATGCCGGCGGCCAGCGCGCGCTGGGCCTTCTGCGCCACCTGGTCATCGGTTTCGCCATGGTATTGGCGGCGCTCCGAATGACCGAGGATCACGTAGCGGCAGGCGAAGTCGCGCAGCATGGCGGCGGCGACCTCGCCGGTATAGGCCCCCGACTCGTGCGCCGAGCAGTCCTGGGCGCCCCAGCCGAGTGACGTACCCTGCAGCAAGGCTTGCAGCTGCGCCAGGTAGGGCGCGCTGGCGCAGAGGGCGACATCGGCAGCGGCGATCGCGTCGTCGTTCAGTCCGGCCAGCAGGGTCTGCAGCAGACTGGCATTGGCCACCAGGCTGCCGTTCATCTTCCAGTTACCGACTATCAGTTTCTTCGTCATGCGTGACAAGGACAGGAGGGTTGCGGGTTCAGGCTGGTGCCCAGTCGAGCAGGAGCTTGCCGATATGCTGGTTGGTTTCCATCAGCGCGTGCGCCTGCGCGGCCTGCGCCGCCGGGAACACCTGATGGATCACCGGCTTGATCTGGCCGGACTCGATCAGCGGCCAGACCACATGGCGCAGCGAGCGCGCGATCGCGGCCTTGAAGGCCAGCGGACGCGGACGCAGCGTGGAGCCGGTCACCGTCAGGCGCCGACGCAGCACCTTGGCGGCGTTGAGCTCGGCCTTGGCGCCGCCTTGCACCGCGATGATGACCAGGCGGCCGTCCTCGGCCAGGCAGTCGATCTCGCGCGCCACATAGGGCCCGGCCACCATGTCGAGGATGACATCGACGCCGCGTCCGTCCGTGAGGCGGGCAACCTCGGCGACGAAGTCCTGCGACCGGTAGTCGATCGCATGATCGGCGCCAAGCGCGAGGCAGGCCCGCGCCTTCTCGGCGCTGCCGACGGTCACGATGACCCGGGCGCCACGCGCCTTGGCCAGCTGGATCGCGGTCACGCCAATGCCGCTGGAGCCGCCCTGCACCAGCAGGGTCTCGCCGGGCTGCAGCTGGCCGCGCTCGAAGACGTTGCTCCAGACCGTGAAGAAGGTCTCGGGCAGACCCGCGGCCTCCAGCTCGGTCCAGCCCCTGGGCACCGGCAGGCATTGCGCCACCGGGGCGACGCAGTATTCGGCATAGCCGCCGCCGGCCACCAGCGCGCAGACGCTGTCGCCGAGGTGCAGGCCCTCGGCGGCCAGCGCCGCCGCGTCGCCCGCGACGATCACGCCGGCCACTTCGAGACCGGGGATGTCGGAGGCGCCTGGCGGCACCGGATAGTTGCCGGTGCGCTGCAGCACGTCAGGACGGTTGACGCCCGAGGCGCTGACGCGGATCAGCAGCTCGCCCGCGCCCGGAACCGGACGCTCGCGCTGCCCCATCTGCAGCACCTCGGGGGCGCCAGGGGTCGTGATCTCGACGGCCTGCATGGCTGGCTTACTGCTGTTGCTGCTGTTGCTGCTGGGCGAACGCTTCCTCGCGATCAATCAGCGCCTTCATCGACAGCTTGACGCGGCCCTTCTCGTCGGTCTCGAGCACCTTGACCTTGACGATCTGGCCTTCGGTCAGGAAGTCGGTGACCTTCTCGACGCGCTGGTGCGCGATCTGGCTGATGTGCAGCAGGCCGTCCTTGCCCGGCAGCAGGTTGATCAGGGCACCGAAGTCCAGGATCTTGGTGACCGGGCCTTCGTAGACCTTGCCGACTTCGACTTCGGCGGTGATCTGCTCGATGCGGCGCTTGGCCTCGTCGGCCTTGGCCGACTCGGTGGCGGCGATCGTGATGGTGCCGTCTTCCTCGATGTTGATCTGGCAGCCGGTCTCCTCGGTCAGCGCGCGGATGGTGGCGCCGCCCTTGCCGATCACGTCACGGATCTTCTCGGGGTTGATCTTCATGGTGAACAGCTTGGGCGCGAAGTCGGAGACCTCGGTCTTGGCTTCGCCCATGGCGCCCTGCATCTTGTCGAGGATGTGCAGGCGGGCTTCCTTGGCCTGGGCCAGCGCGACCTGCATGATTTCCTTGGTGATGCCCTGGATCTTGATGTCCATCTGCAGCGCGGTCACGCCAGCGGTGGTGCCGGCGACCTTGAAGTCCATGTCGCCCAGGTGATCTTCGTCGCCCAGGATATCGGTCAGCACGGCGAAACGGTTGTCTTCCTTGATCAGGCCCATGGCGAT
>JBDLVJ010000374.1:0-9414 GCA_039804875.1 Pseudomonadota bacterium
AACGCCGACGTGCAGATCTACGCGCCGTATGTGTATGACGCCGTCAACGTGATGGTCGACGCGATGGTGCGGGCCGGCTCGAGCCAGCCGTCCAAGTACCTGCCCGAACTGGCCAAGACCAAGGCTTTCGCCGGCGTGATGGGCCCGATCAGCTTCGACGAGAAGGGCGACATCAAAAACGGCGCGCTGACGCTCTACACCTACAAGGGTGGCAAGCGCGACGCGATCGCCGTGATCCGCTGAGCCCCGGCGGCGCCAGCCATTGACAAGGCCGCCAGCTCTTGCGAGCGGGCGGCCTTTTTCGATGAGGCACGATTTTATCGATGGCGCCGCAGACGAGCCGCGCGCGACTCAGGCCGGCTTCAAGGGCGCCCCCCGCCAGGCGAATGAGCACGCGCAGGGCGCAGACCCACTGCAGCAGCACCAAGGCGGTGCCCGCACCATGCCAGAGCCTGAGGTCGGCACCTCTGGCGCGCGCGCTCACGATGCGCTGTGCCACGCCAAACTCCTGCGCCAGGGCGGCCAGTGCCGCGATCAGCAGCCAGGGCCACAGCGACGCCAGCAATCCCGTCCCGGGCGACACTGGCGCGCGCCAGGCCTGCGCGCGCGCCCACAGCAGCAAGCAGGGGGCCGCGCCCAGGCTGGCCCAGGACTGGATCTGGAACAGCCGGGCCGCATAGGGGCCGGCCAGGGCGGGACTGCCGAAATGCGCGAAGGCCAGCGGCACCGCCACGAAACTCAAGGCGCTCAGGCCACCCCACCACAGGGCGACCAGCAGCAAGGGCCATTGCCGGCGCATGGCGGCCGGAATCAGGCGTAGCGGACCGCGACGATCTCGAAGCGCTTGACGCCGCCCGGGGCCTGGACCTGGGCCGTGTCGCCCTCCTCCTTGCCGATCAGCGCGCGCGCGATCGGGCTCGAGATGTTGATCAGGCCCAGCTTGATGTCAGCCTCGTCCTCGCCGACGATCTGGTAGGTCACGGCGTCGCCGCTGGCCTCGTCCTCGAGTTCGACGGTGGCGCCGAACACCACGCGACCGCCCGCGTCGACCGAGGTCGGATCGATGATCTGGGCCGCCGACAGCTTGCCCT
Source organism: Pseudomonadota bacterium (assembly GCA_039804875.1). GTDB lineage: Bacteria > Pseudomonadota > Gammaproteobacteria > Burkholderiales > Burkholderiaceae_C > Malikia. The sequence goes on from JBDLVJ010000374.1 coordinate 1,092, forward strand.
CGATCTCGGCGATGCGGCCCTCGATGAAGCCCTGACGGTCCTTGGCGGCCTCGTACTCGGCGTTCTCGCTCAGGTCGCCCTGGGCGCGCGCTTCCGAGATCGCGTTGATCACGGCGGGACGGTCGACGGTCTTGAGACGGTGCAGCTCCGTCTTGAGCTTCTCGGCGCCGCGCTTGGTGACGGGAATGGTGGCCATATGGTGATTGCTCCGGACAAAGAGAAACCGCCGATCGTTGCCGGTCGGCGGTGTGGTCTGGGAATTATGCCTCAATACGACAGGATCGAGGCTTTTCACGCGGTCAGGCGGCGAGCTGCGCGTGCAGTTCCTGCACCGAGTAGACCGCCAGGTTGTCGAGGTGCTTCATGCCCTGCACGGCCGCCTCGGCGCCCGCGATGGTCGTGAAGGTGGTCACGCGGTTGAGCAGCGCCGAGGTGCGGATGTAGCGCGAGTCGGCGATCGCGTTGCGGCGCTCTTCCACCGTGTTGATGACCATGGCGATCACGCCGTTCTTGATCATGTCGACGATGTTGGGGCGGCCTTCGGCCACCTTGTTGACCACGCCACAGGCGATGGCCGCGGCATTGATGGCGGCGGCGGTGCCACGGGTCGCGACGACCTCGAAGCCCAGCTCGACCAGACCGCGGGCGATGCCGACCGCGCGCGCCTTGTCGCTTTGCTTGACCGACAGGAAGACCTTCCTGACGCCGTCGCTCGCGCGCGGCAGCTTGGTGCCGGCGCCGAGCTGGCTCTTGACGAAGGCCTCGCCGAAGGTCTTGCCCACGCCCATGACCTCGCCGGTCGACTTCATCTCGGGGCCGAGAATGGTGTCGACGCCCGGGAACTTCACGAACGGGAACACGGCTTCCTTGACGCTGAAGTAAGGCGGGGTCACCTCCTTGGTCACGCCCTGGCTGGCCAGCGTCTGGCCGGCCATGCAGCGCGCCGCGACCTTGGCTAGCTGGATGCCGGTCGCCTTCGAGACGAAGGGCACGGTGCGCGAAGCGCGCGGGTTGACTTCGAGCACGTAGATCACGTCCTGGCCGTTCTGCTTCTGGACCGCGAACTGCACGTTCATCAGGCCGATCACGTTGAGCGAGGCGGCCATCGCGGCGCTCTGGCGCTTGATCTCGGCCACAGTCTCGGCGCACAGGCTGTAGGGCGGCAGCGAGCAGGCGGAGTCGCCCGAGTGCACGCCGGCTTGCTCGATGTGCTCCATCACGCCGCCGATCAGGGTCTGGCCCTCGTGGTCGCGCAGGCAGTCGACATCGCACTCGATCGCGTCGTTCAGGTAGCGATCGAGCAGCACCGGGCTGTCGTTGCTGACCTTGACCGCCTCGCGCATGTAGCGCTCGAGGTCGCGCTGCTCGTGCACGATTTCCATCGCGCGCCCGCCCAGCACGTAGCTCGGGCGCACCACCAGCGGGTAGCCCAGCGCGGCGGCCTTTTCCAGCGCCTCGGGCTCGGTGCGAGCGGTGGCGTTGGGCGGCTGGCGCAGGCCGAGCTCGTGCAGCAGCTTCTGGAAGCGCTCGCGGTCCTCGGCCGCGTCGATCATGTCGGGGCTGGTGCCGATGATCGGCACGCCTTCGGCTTCCAGGCCGAGCGCGAGCTTCAACGGGGTCTGGCCGCCGTACTGCACGATCACGCCGGCCGGCTTTTCCTTGTCGACGATCTCGAGCACGTCCTCGAGCGTCAGCGGCTCGAAGTAGAGGCGGTCCGAGGTGTCGTAGTCGGTCGAGACGGTCTCGGGGTTGCAGTTGACCATGATGGTCTCATAGCCGTCCTCGCGCATGGCGAGCGCGGCGTGGACGCAGCAGTAGTCGAACTCGATGCCCTGGCCGATCCGGTTCGGGCCGCCGCCCAGCACCATGATCTTCTTCTTGGTCGTGGGCGCGGCCTCGCACTCTTCCTCGTAGGTCGAGTACATGTAGGCGGTGTTGGTCGCGAACTCGGCGGCGCAGGTGTCGACCCGCTTGTAGACCGGACGCACGTCGAGGCTGCGGCGCTGGTCGCGCACGGCCTTCTCGCTCGTCTTGAGCAGCTTGGCCAGGCGGCGGTCGCTGAAACCCTTCTTCTTCAGGGTGCGCAGCGTGTCGGCATCGATCGAGGCCAGGGCGGCGTCACCCTTGTCGGCGGCGATCTGGTCGAGCTGGAGCTCGATCTTGACGATTTCCTCGATCTGGACCAGGAACCACTTGTCGATCCGGGTGAAATGGTGCACCTCGTCGAGCGACCAGCCGGCCGCGAAGGCATCGCCCACATACCAGATGCGGTCCGGACCCGGGGTGCCGAGCTCGCGCTCGAGGACTTCGCGGTCCTGGGTCTTCTCGTTCATGCCGTCGACGCCGACCTCCAGGCCGCGCAGCGCCTTCTGGAACGACTCCTGGAAGGTGCGGCCCATGGCCATGACCTCGCCGACCGACTTCATCTGGGTGGTCAGGCGGTTGTCGGCGGTCGGGAACTTCTCGAACGCGAAACGCGGAATCTTGGTCACGACATAGTCGATCGAGGGCTCGAACGAGGCCGGGGTCGCGCCGCCGGTGATGTCGTTCTTGAGCTCGTCGAGCGTGTAGCCGACCGCCAGCTTGGCCGCGACCTTGGCGATCGGGAAGCCAGTGGCCTTCGAGGCCAGCGCCGAGCTGCGCGAGACGCGCGGGTTCATCTCGATCACGATCATGCGGCCATCGGCCGGGTTGACCGAGAACTGCACGTTGGAGCCGCCGGTATCGACGCCGATCTCGCGCAGCACCGCCAAGGAGGCGTTGCGCATGATCTGGTATTCCTTGTCGGTCAGCGTCTGCGCCGGCGCCACGGTGATCGAGTCGCCGGTGTGCACGCCCATCGGGTCCAGGTTCTCGATCGAGCAGACGATGATGCAGTTGTCCGCCTTGTCGCGCACCACCTCCATCTCGTACTCTTTCCAGCCCACGAGCGACTCCTCGATCAGCAGCTCGGTGGTCGGCGACGCCTCCAGACCGCGCTTGCAGATGATCTCGAACTCTTCCGGGTTGTAGGCGATGCCGCCGCCGGTGCCGCCAAGCGTGAAGCTCGGGCGGATCACGGTCGGGAAACCCATTTCCTTTTGCACCGCCCAGGCCTCTTCCATGCTGTGCGCGATGCCGGAGCGCGCCGAGCCCAGGCCGATCTTGGTCATCGCGTCCTTGAACTTCAGGCGGTCCTCGGCCTTGTCGATCGCCTCGGGCGTGGCGCCGATCAGCTCGACGTCGTACTTGTCGAGCACGCCGTTATGCCACAGGTCGAGCGCGCAGTTCAGCGCGGTCTGGCCGCCCATGGTCGGCAGGATGGCGTCCGGGCGCTCCTTGGCGATGATCTTCTCGACCGTCTGCCAGGTGATCGGCTCGATGTAGGTGACGTCGGCCGTGGCCGGGTCGGTCATGATCGTCGCGGGGTTGCTGTTGATCAGGATGACCTTGTAGCCCTCCTCGCGCAGCGCCTTGCAGGCCTGCACGCCCGAATAGTCGAACTCGCAGGCCTGGCCGATCACGATGGGACCGGCGCCGATGATGAGGATGCTCTGGATGTCTGTGCGCTTAGGCATTTTTGTGTTGCTCCATCAGTGCCGTGAAGCGGTCGAACAGGTAGGCGATGTCGTGCGGACCGGGCGAGGCTTCCGGGTGACCCTGGAAGCAGAAGGCCGGGCGGTCGGTGCGCTCCAGGCCCTGCAGCGTGCCGTCGAACAGGCTGACGTGGGTCGGGCGCAGGTTGGCCGGCAGCGAGTCCATCGCCACGGCGAAACCGTGGTTCTGGCTCGTGATGCTGACGCGGCCCGTGTCGAGGTCCTTGACCGGATGGTTGGCGCCGTGGTGGCTGTTGACCATCTTGAAGGTCTGGGCGCCGGAGGCCAGCGCCATGATCTGGTGCCCCAGGCAGATGCCAAAGACCGGAATGCCGGTCTCGATCAGCTCTTGCGCGGCGGCGATCGCGTAGTCGCAGGGCTGCGGGTCGCCCGGGCCGTTGGACAGGAAGATACCGTCGGGCTGGTGCTTGAGCACCTCGGCCGCCGGGGTCTGGGCCGGCACCACGGTCACCTGGCAGCCGCGCGAGGCCAGCATGCGCAGGATGTTGAGCTTGACGCCGAAGTCATAGGCCACCACATGGAAACGGGGAGCGGTCTGCTCGCCGTAGCCCGGGGTGCCGTCCTCGCGCGCGAGCTTCCACTCGGTCTGGGTCCAGGCATAGGGCTGCTGCGTGGTCACGACCTGAGCCAGGTCCTGGCCCTTCATGCTCGGGGCGGCTTGGGCCGCAGCCACGGCCTGGGCCTTGAGCGCGTCGGTCACCTCGACACCGGTCTCGAGACCGATGATGGCGCCGTTCTGCGCGCCCTTTTCGCGCAGGAGGCGCGTCAGCTTGCGGGTATCGATGTCGGCAATCGCCACCGTACCTTCACGCTTGAGGTAGTCGCCCAGGGTCAGCGTCTGGCGGAAATTGGACGAGAGCAGGGGCAGGTCTTTGATAATCAGGCCGGCGGCGTGGACGGCGGTGGCCTCCACGTCTTCCTCGTTGACGCCATAGTTGCCGATGTGCGGATACGTGAGGGTCACGATCTGCTGGCGGTAGCTGGGGTCGGTGAGGATTTCCTGATAGCCGGTGATCGAGGTGTTGAACACCACTTCACCGACGGTCTGGCCGGTGGCGCCGATGGAGGCGCCTATAAAGACCGTGCCGTCTGCGAGCGCGAGGATGGCTTTTGCTGGGACGGTAAACACGGGATTCTCCAGTTTGGACGCACCTATGCCCGGGGAGTGCAACGACGTCTTTTCCAGGGAGGCCGGCAAGGACTTGCCGATAGGTGCGCGAGGTTAGGGTAAACCTGACGATTATACCCCGGGGCCATGAACTGCATGACCCTGCGAAAATTCCTAGCAGATCAGCATGACAGCCAGCTGTCTGCCGCCAGGAACGGCCGGCTCAGGCGATCCGGGCCGCGCTGGCGTGCAGGCAGACCGCGGCGGCGGCGGCGGCATTGAGCGACTCCTCGCCGCCGGGCTGGACGATGCGCAACGTCATGGCGGCGCGCGCCAGCAGCGCCTCGCCCACGCCCTGCCCCTCATGCCCGAGCAGCCAGGCGCAGGGCCAGGGCAGCTCGGCGCGGTGCAGGAATTCGCCCCGGTGCGGACTGGTCGCCAGCAGCGGCACCCGCAGCGCCTCGAGATCGGAATCAAGCAGGCCCTCGCGCAGCTGCAGCGCGAAATGCGCCCCCATGCCGGCGCGCAGCACCTTGGGCGACCACAGCGCCGCCGTGCCCTTGAGCGCCAGCACCTGCTTGAAGCCCATCGCCGCCGCGCTGCGCAGGATGGAGCCGACATTGCCCGGGTCCTGCAGCCGGTCGAGCACGACGCTGGGCAGCTCCGGCTCGAGCGGCGTGGCCTCGGGCAGCGCATGGACGAAGCCCATCGCGGCCGGCGACTCGAGCGCGCTGATCTGCGCCATCAGGCCGTCGGCCAGCACCACGCGGCGCACCGACGGGGCCAGCCCCCACTGCGCCACCTGGGCCTGGGCCGACTGCGCCAGCACCACCGCCAACGGGTGCAGGCCGCGCGCGAGCAGGGCGCGGCAGAGATGGTCGCCCTCGAGCCAGACCTGGCCCAGCTTGCGGTAGGCGGCGCCGTCCTGCGCCAGCGCGCGCAGCTTCTTGACCCACGCGTTGTCGCGCGAGCTGATGATCTCGGGGTTCATGGGATCTGGATGGCGATTGCCAGCTCGTGAAAGGGGTTGAGGCCCGGCGGGTGGCGCGCGGCCTGGGCCACGGGGGCGAAGCTGGCGCGGTGCTCGGGACAGGGCCCGTGCAGGCGCAGGGCCTGCAGATGCTCGGCGGTGCCGTAGCCCTTGTGGCGGGCAAAGCCGTACTGCGGATAACGCTGGTCGAGCAGCGCCAGGCCACGGTCGCGCGTGACCTTGGCAAGGATCGAGGCGGCCGAGATCGCCGCCACCTTGGCATCGCCCTTGACGATGGCCTCGGCCCGCATCTCGAGCAGCGGCAGCCGGTTGCCGTCGACCAGCACCAGGCCGGGCTTGAGGCGCAGGCCGGCGACCGCGCGCTGCATCGCCAGCAGGGTCGCCTGCAGGATGTTGAGGCGGTCGATCTCCTCGACGCTGGCCTGCGCGACGCAGCAGCACAGCGCCTTGGCCCGGATCTCGTCATACAGCTGCTCGCGCCGCGCCGGCTTAAGCTTCTTGGAGTCGGCCAGACCGGCGATCGGCTGACGCTCGTCCAGGATCACGGCCGCTGCGACCACCGGACCCGCCAGCGGGCCACGACCGGCCTCGTCCACGCCAGCGATCAGCGCGGGCGTCTCCCAGTCGAAGGCGACCTGCTCAAGCGGCAAGGACTTGCTCGATCGCATCGCTGGCCAGTTGGACGGTGTCGCGGCTAAGCTCGCGGTGCAGGCCGACAAAGCGCTGGCGCAGCGCCGCACGGCGGGCCTGGGTGGCGGCATCCTCGCTCAGCCAGATCAGCGTCTCGCGCGCCAGCGCGGCCGGCGTGGCGGCCTGTTGCAGCAGCTCGGGCACCAGGAACTCGCCGGCCAGGATATTGGGCAGGCCGACCCAGGGCTGCAGCATCTTGCGCTGATGCAGCTTCCAGGACAGCCAGTTCATGTGATAGGCGATCACCATCGGGCGCTTGAACAGCGCGGCCTCCAGCGTCGCGGTGCCGCTGGCGATCAGCGTCACGTCGCAGGCGGCCAGGGCCGCGTGCGAGCCGCCGCGCGTGAGCCGCAGCGCCGCGCCCAGGCCGGCGCGCGCGACCAGCGGCTCGATGCGCGCGAACTGCGCCGGCACCGCCGGCAGCACGAAGCGCAGCCCGGGCTGCTCGCGCAACATCAGGCGCGCGGCCTGCAGGAAACGCGGCAGCAAATGCTCGATCTCGGCGCCGCGACTGCCCGGCAGCAGCGCGACCACGCGCGCCTCCGGCGGCAGGCCCAGCCCGGCGCGCGCCGTCAGCGAGTCGGGCTCGAGCGAAATCAGCGGCGCCAGCGGATGGCCGACATAGGTGGACGCGATGCCGTGGCGCGCCAGCAGCTCGGGCTCGAACGGAAAGATGCACAGCACATGATCGACGCAGCGGCGGATCTGCTCGACCCGCTCGGCGCGCCAGGCCCAGACGGCGGGAGCGACAAAGTGCACCGTCTTGACGCCCGCCACGCGCAGATCGCCCTCGAGGTCGAGGTTGAAGTCGGGCGCGTCGACACCGATGAACAGGCCGGGCTTGTCCGCCAACAGGCGACTTTTCAGCTGGCGGCGGATGCCGACGATCTCGCGATAATGCCGCAGCACCTCGACATAGCCGCGCACGGCCAGCTTCTCGCTCGGCCACCAGGCGGTGAAGCCGGCCGCCTCCAGCTGCGGCCCGCCGATGCCGACGGCCCGCAGGTCCGGCCAGCGCGCCCGCAGCCCGCGCAGCAGCTGGGCCGCGAGCAGGTCGCCGGAGGCTTCGCCGGCCACCAGGGCGACGGCATGCAGCGGGCGGGCCATCAGCGCACGATGCCCCGGTGCTCGGACAGGCCGGCCAGGAAATCCTGCATCAGCGCGACATCGGGCGCGCAGCCCTCGAAGCGCGGCGGCAGCTCGGCGATGCGCGCGCGCGCCTGCTCGATCGTCAGGTTGTCGCGGTACAGCGCCTTGTGCATGGCCTTGACGGCCGCCAGCCGCTCGGGACCAAAACCGCGCCGGCGCAGGCCTTCATAGTTCATCGTGCGCGCGCCAGCGGGCTGGCCCTGGCACATCACGAACGGCGGCAGATCGCCGAACAGCAACGAGCACATCGCGGTCATCGCGTGGGCACCGATGCGCACGAACTGGTGCACCACCGTGAAGCCGCCCAGGATCACCCAGTCACCGATCTGCACATGGCCCGCGAGCTGCGAGTTGTTGGCGAAGATGGTGTGATTGCCGACCTGGACATCATGTGCCAGATGGACATAGGCCATGATCCAGTTGTCGTCGCCCACGCGCGTGACGCCGGCGTCGCCCGGCGAGCCGATGTTGAAGGTGCAGAACTCGCGGATCGTGTTGCGGTCGCCGATCACGAGCTCGCAGGGCTCGCCCGCGTACTTCTTGTCCTGCGGGATCGCTCCGAGCGAGTTGAACTGGAAGATCCGGTTGTCGCGCCCGATGGTGGTATGACCCTCGATCACGCAGTGCGGACCGATCGTGGTGCCGGCGTCCACCTTCACATGCGGGCCGATCACCGTGTAGGGGCCGACGCTGACCGAGCTGTCGAGCTCGGCGTGCGCGTCGACGATGGCACTCGGGTGGATCACGGCACGCGACGCATCGTGCACATCAGCTCGGCCTGGACGGCCA
>JBDLVJ010000375.1:0-3285 GCA_039804875.1 Pseudomonadota bacterium
GATCAACAGTCTCATCAACGCCAGCACTCAGCAGGTCGAACAGGGCTCGACCCTGGTGCTGCAGGCCGGCGAGAGCGTCAGCGGCATCGTCAACCATGTCGATGACGTGACGCTGCTGATCGAGGAGATCTCCGGCGCCAGCCAGGAACAGCTCGACTCGATCTCGCAGATCAACGACGCCCTGAGCGGAATCGATGGCATGACACAGTACAACTCCGCCCTGGTCGAGGAAAGCGCGGCGGCGACCGAGCGCCTGATGCAGGAGGCGCATTCGCTGTCCAAGGCGGCCAGCGCCTTCCGCCTCGGGACGGTCGCCTCCTGAGCCGGGTTCAGGCGCCGCCCGGCAGGGCGGCCTCGAGCGCGTCGAGGTAAAGCGCCGCGACATCGCAGCCGGTCTGATCGAAGATCTCCTGGAAGCAGGTCGGACTGGTGACGTTGATCTCGGTCAGGTGCTCGCCGATGATGTCCAGGCCCACCAGCAGCAGGCCGCGCGCCAGCAGGACGGGGCCGAGCGTCTCGGCGATCTCGCGGTCGCGCGGCGACAGCGGCTGTGCCACGCCCTTGCCGCCGGCGGCCAGATTGCCCCGGATCTCGCTGCCCTGCGGGATGCGCGCCAGGCTGTAGGGCACGGGCTTGCCGCCGATCAGCAGCACCCGCTTGTCGCCCTGGGCGATCGACGGCAGGAACTTCTGCACCATCAGGCTCTGGGCGCCGTGACGGTTCAAGGTCTCGGTGATGCTGCCCAGGTTCAGGCCGTCGGGGCCGACCCGGAAGATGCCCATGCCGCCCATGCCGTCGAGCGGTTTCAGGATGATGTCGCCATGCGCTTCATGGAAGCGGCGTACGTCGGCGGCGTCGCGCGTGACCAGGGTCGGCGCGATCAGCTCCGGGAACTCCATGATCGAGAGCTTTTCCGGATGGTCGCGCAGCGCGGCCGGATCGTTGAAGACGCGCGCGCCCTCGCGCCGGGCCTGGCCCAGCAGGTGGGTGGCGTAGAAATACTCGCTGTCGAAGGGCGGGTCCTTGCGCATCAGCACGGCATCGACCTCGGCCAGCACCTGGGGCCGCTGGCCGGGCGCCTGCTGCGCCGCGACGAACCAGTCATGGGCGTCGCCAGTCAGGGTGATGTCGCGCACATGGGCGGTCACGCGGCCGCCGCGCTGCCACATCAGGTCCTGGGGCTGGCAGGCCATCAGCCGATGACCGCGCCGCTGCGCCTCGCGCATCATCGCGAAGGTGCTGTCCTTGTAGGTCTTGAACGATTCGAGCGGATCGGCGATGAAAAGAATATTCATAAGCTTTGCGGGACAGACCGGCGCAGGGCGACGCCCTGTCCCCCACATGATTGGGATTTAGATTTCGATCTTGGAGCCCAGCTCCACCACCGCGTTGTTGGGCAGGTTGAGGAACTGGGCCGCCGCGCTGGCGTTGTGGTGCATGGAGGCAAACAGCTTTTCGCGCCACTGCACCATGCCACCGCCGATGGTCGGGATCACGATGTCGCGCGAGAGGAAATAGCTGGTCATCATCGGATCGAGCGCGACCCCACGGCCCTTGAGCTGCTCGAGCGCCTTGGGCAGGTCGGGATCGTTCTTGAAGCCATAGCTGACGATCACCTGCCAGCAGTCATGCCCCAGGGGCTCGATCTCGAGCCGCTTGTCCATCCCGATCCAGGGCACCGGATGGTGGCACACGGTCACGAACAGGTTGTGCTCGTGCAGCACCTTGTTGTGCTTGAGATTGTGCAGCAACGCATTGGGCACGACGCCCGGCTGGGCGGTCAGGAACACGGCCGTGCCGTCCACGCGCACCGGCGGACTGATGAACACCGCGTCGAGGAAGCCGGACAGGGCCAGCGCATCGCTCTTGAGCGACTCGTTGAGCAGGCGCCGCCCCTCATGCCAGGTGATCATCAGCAGGAAGATCGCGGCACCGATCAGCAGCGGGAACCAGCCGCCCTCGGTGAACTTGAGCAGGTTGGAGCTGAAGAAGGCCAGGTCGATCACGAAGAAGAAGCCGGTCGCGCCCACGCACAGCAGCCAGTTGTAGCCCCAGCCGTAGCGGATCACGAAGAAGGTCAGCACGGTCGTGATCAGCATGTCGAGCGTGACCGCGATGCCATAGGCGGCGGCCAGGTTGCTCGAGGACTTGAACAGCGCCACCGCCAGCACGATGGCGACGAACAGCCCCCAGTTGACGAAGGGGATGTAGATCTGGCCGGTGTCCTTGATGCTGGTGTGCTGGATGTGCAGCCGCGGCAGGTAGCCCATCTGGATCACCTGCTTGGTCACGCTGAAGGCGCCCGAGATCAGCGCCTGCGAGGCGATCACGGTCGCGGCGGTCGCCATGACCACGGTCGTCGGCAGCAGCCAGTCCGGCGCGAGGTTGAAGAAGGGGTTCTTGACCGCCTCCGGGTCGGCCAGCAGCAGCGCGCCCTGACCGAAGTAGTTCAGGATCAGGCAGGGCATGACCACGCTGAACCAGGCCAGGCGAATCGGCTTCTTGCCGAAATGCCCCATGTCGGCATAGAGCGCCTCGCCCCCCGTCACGCACAGCACCACGGCGCCCAGGATGATGAAGGTGGTGCCGGGGTAGTTCCAGATGAAGCGCAGCGCGTGGTGCGGGCTTAAAGCGCCCAGGATCTCGGGGTGGTCGGCGATATGCGGCAGCGCCAGCGCCGCGATGCCGATGAACCACAGCAGCGTGACCGGACCGAACAGCTTGCCGATGCCGGCGGTGCCGTGCTTCTGCACCGCGAACAAACCGAACAGGATCACCAGCGTGAGCGGAATCACCGCCTTCTTGAAGGTCGGCGAGATGACCTCGAGCCCCTCGACCGCCGACAGCACCGAAATCGCGGGCGTGATCACGCCGTCACCGTAGAACAGGCAGGTGCCGAAGATCCCGATCAGCAGCATCCAGCGCCGCAGCCTGGGCTTGTGCTTGATCGACTCCGAGGCCAGCGCTAGCATCGCGACAAGACCGCCCTCGCCGTTGTTGTCGGCGCGCAGCACCAGCGTCACGTACTTGAGCGAGACGATGACGGTCAGCGTCCAGACGAAGATCGACAGCACACCGTAGATGTTGTCGGGCGTGAACTCGACATGCCCGGAGTGGAACACCTCCTTGACCGCGTACAGCACGCTGGTACCGATGTCGCCGTAGACGACGCCGATCGCGCTCAGGGTGAGCGCACCTAGTGAAGATTTGGAAGCAGACACTCGAGAATTCGGGCGGCGATGACCGCCCGGGTGGGTTCAGTTCCCACTATTGTGCGCCCTAAAC
>JBDLVJ010000376.1:0-6812 GCA_039804875.1 Pseudomonadota bacterium
CCCGGCCGGCGCCAGACCAGGACACGCCCGATGCAGGACTGCACGACCTCGCCTGCCTGATTCGAGGTCGTGATCAGAATCCGCACCATGCCACGGTCGGGTTTCGATTGGGACGGGGTGATCTCCAGCACCTCGATGTCGGCGCTGAGCCGGTCGCCGGGCCGGGTCGGGCGCGGCCAGCGCAGCTCGTCGATGCCGGCGCCGACCAGGCCGCCGACCAGCTTGAAGTCGCTATCGACCAGCAGCCGCATCGTCAGCGAGGCGGTGTGCCAGCCGCTGGCGGCCAGGCCGCCGAACAGCGTCGGGCGGGCGGCCTCGTGGTCGAGGTGGAAGGGCTGCGGATCGTAACGGGCGGCGAACTCTCGGATCGCGTCGGCATCGAGTTCGAGGCTGGCGGTGGCAAAGCGCTGGCCCGGGCTGAGGTCTTCCAGATAGAGGGCGGGCGTCATCGGCAGGCGCAGTGATTCATGGATCAGGGCAGCAGGATGCTGGAGCCGGTGGTCAGGCGGGCTTCCAGGTCGCGGTGGGCCTGCGCGGCCTGCTCCAGTGGGTAGCGCTGGTCGATGTGGATCTTGACCTGGCCGCCCAGCACGACCTCGAACAGCTCGTCGGCCATGGCCTGGGTGCGCTCGCGGGTGCGCGCGTGGCTGGCCAGCGTCGGTCGCGTGACATAGAGCGAGCCCTTCTGCGCCAGCACGCCAGGGGCGAACGGCGGCACCGCGCCCGACGAGTTGCCGAAGCTGACCATCAGGCCGAGCGGCTGCAGGCAGTCGAGCGACTGGCCCCAGGTGTCCTTGCCGACCGAGTCGTAGACCACCTTGACGCCCTGGCCGCCGGTGATGTCGCGCACGCGGGCGACGAAATCCTCGCTGCGGTAGTTGATCATGTGCGCGGCGCCGTTGGCCAGCGCCAGCGCGCATTTCTCGTCGCTGCCGGCGGTGCCGATCAGGCGCAGCCCGAGCGCCTTCGCCCATTGGCAGGCGATCAGGCCGACGCCACCGGCCGCGGCATGCCACAGCAGGTAGTCGCCGGGCTCCAGGCCCTCGACCGGGCGGGTGCGCTTGAGCAGGTAGTGCGCGGTCAGGCCCTTGAGCATCATGGCCGCGCCGGTCTCGAAGCTGATGGCGTCGGGCAGGCGGCAGACGCTCATGGCGGGCATGACGCGCAGATCGCAGTAGCTGCCGGGCTGGCCGCTGCCGGCATAGGCGGCGCGGTCACCGACCTTGAGATGGGTCACGCCTTCGCCGACAGCCTCGATCACGCCCGCGCCCTCGCTGCCGAGGACCAGCGGCATCGTCATCGGATACAGGCCCGAGCGCTGGTAAGTGTCGATGAAGTTGAGGCCGATGGCGTGATGCCGGAGGCGGACCTCGTCCGGGCCGGGCGCGCCGACCTCGGTCTCGACAAGCTGCATCTGCTCGGGGCCGCCGTGCTGGGTGATGCGCACGGCGCGGCTCTTGAAGGTGGCCATGAAGGAAGCTCCTGCTGATTGGATGGAATGCCAGCCTGCCATCCTGCCATGAAAACCAGCGCTTGCCGGCGGGCAGGCTTTTCATGGCGCGGGCAATTGGCTATAGTTTGCCCAGCAGTCGCCACGAGGCAACGGCTGCGTAAGGGGAGAACAGGCATGAAAATCTTGCCAGCAAGATCCGCCAGCAGGCACTGGCTGAGCACCGGACTGGCTCGAGTCTTGGTCATGGGCCTGGCCGCGACCTGCCAGGCTGGCATGGTCGCCAAGACAGATCCGCCAGCACGGCAAGCCAGCCCTGCCAGCGCCCCGGCGGCCTTGGCGACACCGGTGGTGCCTGCGACCCAGAAGACACCGGCGAGAGCAGCGGCGCCAGCGCCATCGAGCCCCCCCATGGCTACTCCACCCACTCCCGCCGCGCAACGGTCCAGCCCGGCCCGCGCCAGCACCAAGACCGCGCCACCGGCCGCGGATCGGTCGCTGGCGCGGCCTGCTGGCCCAAGAGGCCCAGCAGACCGGGCGGGCTGGCCCGCCTGCATCCGGCAGCTCAACGCCGCCGCCCTGGCCGAGGACTGGAAGGCCGAACGGCGCCAGGCCCTGCTCGAGCAATGTCCGTCATGAACCGCCGCCAGGAACCCGCATGAACCGACCACCCTTGCCCGTGGGCGTCCTGCTCGGCCTGCTGCTGACGCTGGGCGCCTGCTCGACCCCTGGCATCAGCCCCAAAACGGCAGCGGCGGCACCTGGCGCCCGCGCCGGGACAGGCCCGGACGAGCCGCTGGCGAAGGACGACGGCGAGGCCGCCAACGCCGAACCGGCCGACGCCACGGAATCGCCGCTGGCCAGGCTGCTGCTGACCGAGGGCGGGCGGCTCGAGGCCCTGGGCCGCTGCAGGGACGCCTTGCGGCATTACGAACCCGCTGCCCTGCAAGCGGGTCCGACGCAGGGCCAGGCACTGGCGGCGGTCTATTTATGCCACTGGCAGCTGCAGCAGCCCAAGGCCGCGCAAGCCGCGTTCGGCCGCTTCATCGCGCATGAACTGACCCAGGGCCGGCTGCCGCTCAAGCTGCTGTTCCAGCCCGGGGAAACCCGCTATCTGGCCGACCCCAGGGTCAGCGGCCCCTATGGCATGTGGCTGCGCCAGCTCGCCGGACCCCTGTTCGACGCGCGCGCCTGCCTGGACCTGATCGGCCACGCCGGACCGAGCGCGCTCGAGCAGGAGACAAACGGGCTGGCGCTGCGACGGGCGCAGGCGGTGCAGCGCCAGCTCGAGGCGCTGGCGCCCGCGCTGGCCGGGCGGCTGAGGTCCGAGGCCGCCACGCCGGACGAGCCGCTGATCGGCAGCGCCAGCGACGACTGGCGCGATGCGCCGGACCGGCGGGTGAGCTTCAGGCTGCGACCCTGCTGAACGGCCCCGCCTGCCGGCAGCGCCCGGCGCGGCTTGCTACAGTCCGGGCATGAACGCCGCCCCGCATCGCCTGGACCTCACGACCCTCCTGCTGCTCACGCTCGCGCCCCTGCTGTGGGCCGGCAACACCATCGTCGGGCGCCTGGCGGCCGGCTGGATTCCGCCCATGACCTTCAACCTGCTGCGCTGGTCGATCGCGCTGCTGGTGCTGCTGCCGCTGGGCGGCTGGGTGCTGCGGCGCTCGAGCCCGCTTTGGCGCGAATGGAAATACTACGCCCTGCTCGGCCTGCTGGCGATCGCGGGCTACAACTCGCTGCAGTATCTGGCGCTGCACAGCTCGTCGGCGCTCAACGTGACGCTAGTGGCCGCCAGCATGCCGGTCTGGATGCTGCTGGTCGGTCGGATCGGCTTTGGCGCGGCGGTCAGCGGACGTGCGCTGCTGGGCGCCGCGCTCTCGCTCGGCGGCGTCGGCGTGGTGCTGACCCAGGGCGAGTTCGCGCGCCTGCTGCAGCTGCACTTCGTGCCGGGCGACGGCTGGATCCTGCTGGCGGCCTTCGCCTGGGCCTGGTACAGCTGGCTGCTGACGCGGCGCCAGGGCGCGTCCGAGATCCGGCAGGACTGGGCCGCCTTCCTGCTGGCGCAGATCGCCTTCGGCCTGGTCTCGTCGGCGGCGCTGACGGCGGGCGAATGGCTGCTGCCGGCGCAAGCGCCGCAGATCATCTGGAGCTGGAAGCTGGCCGCCGTGCTGCTGTTCGTCGCGCTGGGTCCGGCACTCACCGCCTACCGCTGCTGGGGCGCTGGGGTCGGGCGCGCCGGCCCGACGCTGGCGAGCTTCTTCAGCAACCTGACGCCGCTGTTCGCCGCGTTGATGTCGGCCGCGCTGCTCGGCGAGCCGCCCCGGCCCTACCACGGGCTGGCCTTCGCGCTGATCGTCGGCGGCATCCTGGTGTCGGCACGGCGCTGAGGCCCCCTCCGGCTGGCGGGCTCAGGGTCTGGCGCGCGTGACCCACAGCACGCCGGCCAGCACCAGCGCGGTGCCGGCCAGCACCCAGCCATTGAGCGGCTCGCCCAGCAGCCAGACCCCCATCGCGATCGTCGACAGCGGCCCGACCATGCCGACCTGCGCGGTCAGGCCAGAGCCGATGCGCTCGATCGCCATCATCACCATCAGCACAGGCGCCGCCGTGCAGGCCAGCGCGTTGAGCAGCGACAGCCAGATCACCTCGGGCGCGACGACGGCCGCCGACAGCGGCTTGAGCAGCAGGAACTGCAGGATGCACAGGAGGCAGGCGGCACTGGTCGCCAGCCCCACGAGTCGCAGCGAGCCCAGGCGCTTGACCAGCTCGCCGCTGTAGACCAGATAGAGCGCGTAGCTGACCGCGCTGGCGAACACCAGACCGCCGCCGATCAGGGTCGCGCGGCCCTCGAAGCTGAGCTCGTGGCCGAACACCAGCAGCATGCCGCCATAGCTCAAGGCCATCGCGCCATATTGCCGGGCGCGGATCGGGCGCCGGTACAGCAGCCAGCCCAGGGCCAGCACCAGGGTCGGGTTCAGGTACAGGATCAGTCGCTCGAGGCTGGCGCTGATGTACTGCAGGCCCCAGAAGTCCAGCAGGCTGGCCGCGTAATAGCCACTGAAGCCCAGCCCCAGGATGCCGAGCCAGTCCCGCCGGGTCAGCGGCGGCACCGGGCTGGCCGAGCGGTAGGTGGCCCACCAGCTCAAGCCCAGGAACAGCGGCAGCGCGAACAGCATGCGATACATGATGAGCGTGACCGCATCGACACCGTGGCGATAGGCCAGCTTGACGATGATGGCCTTGCCGCTGAAGGCGATCGACCCGGCCAGCGCCAGCAGCAGGCCGGCCCTGTTCGCGGCGCTGCCGGTCGCTGCGCTCATGGCTGCGCCGGCTTGAAGACCTTGAGCCACTTGGTCGCCGGCAGGCCCCAGCGCTCCTGCACCCCCTCGGCGCGCGCGAGCAGCTCCATGCGGCTCGGATGGCTGGGCGTGCGCTGCGCCAGCACGATGGCATTGCCGTCGCGGGTCGGCTTGAAGGCCCAGACCGCCTCGGCGCCGAAGGCGGCCCGGATGCTTTCGACCGAGCGCTCGTAGCTGGCGTCGCGGCCGAACAGGTTGACCGTCATGCAGCCCTCGTCGGTCAGCAGGTTGCGGCAATCGGCATAGAAGTCGGGGCTGTCGAGCACCGGCGCGGCGGCCTCGTGGTCGTAGAGGTCGACCTGCAGCGCGTCGATCGTGCCGTGGAACGGCGCGTGGCGCACGACCTCGGCGGCATCGCCCAGCAGCACGCGCAGCTTGGCGCTGTCGGGCGGCAGCTTGAACCAGGTGCGACAGGCCACGACCACCTGCGGATTGATCTCGATCGTGGTGGTGTCCATCTTCAGCTTCTTGAAATGGAACTTGGTCAGCGCGCCCGAGCCCAGGCCGAGCTGCATCGAACGGCGCGCGGACACGCTGTCGGGCTCGACGAACAGCAGCCAGGCCATCATGCGCTGGACATACTCGAGTTCGATCTCGAACGGGCTGTCGATGATCATGCTGCCCTGGATCCACTCGGTGCCCAGATGCAGGAAGCGGACCTCGCCATCCTCCGAGATCGTGACCTCGGGCAGCGCGTTGGGGTCGGTCTTGGTGCGGGTCTTGGTCGCCATCACGCCTCCTGCGGCTGGGTCAGGCCGTGGACGGCCAACACCTCGCGCCAAGCCGCGAGCTTGCGCTCGAAGGTCCAGCTCGCGTTGGCCGGGCTGGTCGAGGGCAGGCGATGGACCGGCAGGCCCAGCGCCCGGGTGTGGCGCGCATGCCTGAAGCTCTCGCCGCCATTGTGGGCGATCGCCTGCAGCCCGGGACAGCGGCTCCTGAGGCCCGCAAGGTCGTTGAGCTGCGGCTGGACGATCGCGCGGTCGAGGCTGCCCTCGCGCTCGCAGCTGGCGTAGACGTCCCAGACGCCCAGGCCGTGGGCGCGCAAGGCGTCGGTTCTTTCTTGGTGGTTCATGTCTTGCAGCGGCAGGCCCCAGAGGGCGCCGAGGATTTTCCAGAATTGATTCTGCGGGTGCGCATAGTAACGCTGCGCCCGCAGCGAAGCCTGGCTCGGGAAGCTGCCGAGCACGATCAGGCGGGTGTCGGCATCGAGAATCGGCGCCAGGCCGTGCAGGCGAATGGAAGGCAGCGGGGTGAGGGTCATGAGGCTTCCGTGTTGCTGGCGGCGCCAGCAGGAAACAAGCCTGCCGCCGGTTGATCGGCTTGCGCGAGCGCCACTGCCCGGGTCCCCGCCGGCGGCAGCGCCGCCAGCCTGGGCAGCGCCGCGAGGGCATTGGCGCTCGTCAGCTCGGCCAACACGGTCGCCGACAGCCCGCGCAGGCCGGCCAGCTCGGCTGCGATGCGCGGCAGCTCGGCCGGACTGTTGCGGCCCTGCGACCGGCCGGCGGCGCGCAAGGCGGCGTTGACGTAGCGCCAGTACGGCGGCATGTCGGGCGCGTCGGTCTCGAGCACCAGCGCCTCGGGCGGCAGGCTGACGAACAACTGGCGCAGCTGGCGCGCGCCGTCGAAGGTGGCCGCGCCGCCGAAGCCGAGCTTGAAGCCCAGCGCCAGCAAAGCCCGCGCCTGCTGCGCGCTGCCGTTGAAGGCATGGGCGATGCCGCCCGCGACCGGACAACCGCGCGCGGCCGCCTCGCGCAGCCCCTTGAGCAGCCAGTCGGCCGAGCGCCTCACATGCAGGATCACCGGCAGGCCGTGGCGCTGCGCCAGCCGCAGCTGCTCGCGGTAGCACTGCCACTGGCGCTGGCGCATCGCGGGCGTGCAGAGCTCGGGCACAAAGAAATCCAGGCCGATCTCGCCGACTGCGACCAGGCGCGGGTCGCCAGCGTGGCGCATCAAGGCTTGGTCGAGCGCAGCCAGATCGTCGTCACGTGCGCGCGGCACGT
>JBDLVJ010000377.1:0-7286 GCA_039804875.1 Pseudomonadota bacterium
CGGCCATTGCGACCCGAGCCGCGAGACCAATGCCTCGCTGAGCCGGCTCATGATGGGCTCCGAGCCCGAGCTGCTGCGCGCGCGCGACCAGGCCCCGGGCGCGCTGCTGCTCGACGTGCGCGACCTGCAGCTGGCCAGCGAGGACCCCTTCGGCACCGATCTGCAGGGAATCTCGCTCCAGGTGCGCGCGGGGGAGGTGGTCGGCATCGCCGGTGTCTCGGGCAATGGCCAGGGCGAGCTGCTGTGCGCGCTCTCGGGCGAGGACCGGCGCGCCGTGGCCGGCAGCGTGCGGCTGGCCGGCGTCGACCTGTCGCGGGCCAGTCCCGGACTGCGGCGCAAGCACGGGCTGCATTTCGTGCCCGAGGAAAGGCTGGGGCGCGGCGCGGTGCCGACCCTGGGCCTGGCGCACAACGTGCTGCTGACCCGGCACGACGCGGTCGGCCCGCTGGGCTGGCTCAGGCTGGGCGTGCTGCGCGCGCAGGCCGACGAGATCATCGCGCGCTACAGGATCAAGGCCGGCGGCCCCGATGCGGTCGCGCGCTCGCTGTCAGGAGGCAACTTGCAGAAGTTCATTGTCGGTCGCGAGATCGATTGCAATCCCCGCGTGCTGATCGTGAGTCAGCCGACCTGGGGCGTCGATGTCGGAGCGGCGGCACATATCCGGGCCGAGATCCTGGCCCTGCGCGACGCCGGCTGCGCCGTGCTGGTGGTCAGCGAGGAGCTCGACGAGCTGTTCGAGATCAGCGACCGGCTGCATGTGATCGCCGATGGCCGGCTCTCGCCGTCGGTGCCGCGCGCCGAGGCCACGGTCGAGCGCATCGGCGCCTGGATGTCGGGCCTGTGGCCCTCTCAGCCGGACCGGCCGGACCAGCCGGCTCGGCCAGGCCTGAACGCCGCAGGGGAGGCCGCCGATGTTCAGGGTTGAACTGCGCGCCCAGCCCTCCAGGGTCTGGAGCTATGCCTCGCCGCTGCTGGCGCTGACGCTGACGGTGCTGATCGGCATGGCGCTGTTCTGGCTGCTCGGCAAGGACCCGCTGCGCGGCCTGCAGGTCTTCTTCTGGGAGCCGGTCCGCACCCCCTACGCGCTCGGCGAGCTGATGCTCAAGGCCACGCCGCTGCTGCTGATCGCGCTCGGGCTGGCGGTGTGCTTTCGCTCCAATGTCTGGAACATCGGCGCCGAGGGCCAGTTCGTGCTCGGCGCGCTCGCCGCCGGCGGCGTCGCCCTGCTGGCCGGTCCCGGCAGCGGGCGCTGGATGGTGGTGGCCGTGCTGCTGGCCGGTGTCGCGGGCGGCATGGTCTGGGCCGGCCTGACGGCCTGGCTGCGCGATCGCTTCCATGCCAACGAGATCCTGGTCAGCCTGATGCTGGTCTATGTCGCGATCCAGCTGCTCGGCTTCCTGGTCTACGGGCCCTGGAAGGACCCGCTGGGCTACAACTTCCCGCAGACCAAGACCTTCGAGGCGGCCGCGCGCATCCCGCGCCTGTTCGACGGCTCGCGCCTGAACATCGGCTTGCCGATCGCGCTGGCGCTGGCCGCGGGCATCTGGCTCTACCTGTTCCGCACCCTGTCGGGCTTTGCCCAGCAGGTCGGCGGACTGGCGCCGGCGGCCGCGCGCTTTGCCGGCTTCTCGTCGCGGCGCGCGCTCTGGATCGCGCTGCTGGTCTCGGGCGGACTGGCTGGCCTTGCCGGCGCGCTCGAGGTCGCCGGCCCGCTCGGCCAGCTCACGCCCTACGTGCCGGCCGGATACGGCTTTGCCGCCATCATCGTCGCCTTCGTCGGCCGGCTGCATCCGGTCGGCATCGTGCTGTCGGCCCTGCTGATGAGCATGTTCTACATCGGCGGCGAACTCGCGCAGTCGCGCCTGGGTTTTCCGAAGTCGATCACCGGCGTGTTCCAGGGCCTGCTGCTGTTCTCGCTGCTGGCCTGCGACACCCTGGTCGCCTATCGCATCAAATGGGGGAAATGAGATGGAACAAAGCGCGCTGCTGCTGGCTTCCTCGCTCAACGCGGGCACCGTGCTCGCGATCGCCGCGCTCGGCCTGCTGATCAACGAGAAGGCCGGTGTCGTCAACCTGGGCGCCGAGGGCATGATGCTGTGTGCCGCGCTGGCCGGCTTCGCGACCGTGGTCGCCACCGGCAGCCAGACCCTGGGCCTGCTCGCCGGCATGCTGGCGGGCCTGCTGCTCGCGGCGCTGTTCGGCCTGCTGGTGATCTGGCTCAACACCAACCAGTACGCCACCGGGCTGGCGCTGAGCCTGTTCGGCGCCGGCTTCTCGGCCTTCGCCGGCACCGGCTATGTGCAGGCCAAGCTGCCCGAGCAGGGGCCGTTCGCGGTTCCGCTGCTGGCCGACCTGCCCTGGTTCGGTCCGGCGCTGTTTCGTCACCATCCGCTGGTCTATGGCGCGCTGGCGCTGGTGCTGCTGCTGGTCTGGTGGCTTTACCGCACCCGCGCCGGCCTGATCCTGCGCAGCGTCGGCGAGAGCCCTGAATCGGCCCATGCGCTGGGCTATCCGGTGCGGCGCATCCGCCTGGGCGCGGTGCTGGCCGGCGGCGCGCTGTGCGGCCTGGCCGGGGCCTATGTCTCGACCTACTATACGCCGCTCTGGGTCGAGGGCATGATCGCGGGCAAGGGCTGGATCGCGCTGGCGCTGACCACTTTCGCCACCTGGCGCCCGGCACGTATCCTGCTTGGAGCTTACCTGTTCGGCGCCGTCACCATGGTCCAGTTCCATCTGCAGGGCCAGGGCATCAACCTGCCGAGCCAGTTCCTGACCATGCTGCCTTACCTCGCGACCATCCTGGTGCTGGTGCTGATCTCGCGCAACCCGCAGTGGATACGCATCAACATGCCGGCCTCGCTCGGCAAGCCGTTCTACCCCGGGGCCTGAGCGGGTCCCGCTGTCCGCCCTTTTCGTCCGCCTTTCATCACCCTGCAACACTCGTTCTCAAGGAGTCGACATGACAGACAATTCCAAGCGCCACTGGGTCCAGGTCGTCGCGCTGTCCACGCTGGCCGCCGCCGCCCTGGTCGCCTGCGGCAAGAAGGAAGAGCCGGCACCCGTGGCCGCGCCGGCCCCGGCACCGGCCAAGCCCGAGCCGCTCAAGGTGGCCTTCGCCTACGTCGGCCCGGTCGGCGACGGCGGCTGGAGCTTCGCGCATGACAACGCGCGCAAGGCGGTCGAGGCCGAGTTCGGCGACAAGATCCAGACCAGCTTCGTCGAGAGCGTGCCCGAGGGCGCCGATGCCGAGCGCGTGTTCCGCGACATGGCCTCGCAGGGCAACAAGATCGTGTTCGGCACCAGCTTTGGCTACATGGAGCCGATGATCAAGGTCGCGGCCGACTTCAAGGAGGTCAAGTTCGAGCACGCCACCGGCTACAAGACCGCCGACAACCTGCGCACCTACGACAGCCGCACCTACGAGGGCGCCTACATGGCCGGCGTGATCGCGGGCGGCATGACCAAGAGCAACACCCTGGGCGTGGTGGCCTCGGTGCCGATTCCCGAGGTGATCCGCAACATCAACAGCTTCACGCTCGGCGCGCAGTCGGTCAACCCCAAGGTCAAGACTCGCGTGGTCTGGGTCAACAACTGGTTCGATCCGCCGAAGGAGACCGAGGCCGCGACCTCGCTGATCAACGGCGGCGCCGACGTGCTGATGCAGAACACCGATTCCTCGGCCGTGCTGCAGACCGCCGAGAAGCTCGGCAAGCGCGGTTTCGGCTGGGATTCGGACATGACCGCCTACGGCCCCAAGGCCCACCTGGGTTCGTCCGTCATCAACTGGGGCCCCTACTACAAGAAGACCGTGGCCGACGCGCTGGCCGGCAGCTGGAGCACCGGCAAGGCCTGGTGGGGCGTCAAGGAAGGCGCGATCGACCTGGTCTCGATTGCCGACGACGTGCCGGCCGAGCTCAAGACCAAGGTCGAGACCGTCAAGGCCGGCCTGAAGGACGGCAGCTTCGCGATCTGGAAGGGCCCGATCAAGGATCAGGCCGGCAAGGACGTGCTGGCCAAGGATGTCGTGGCCGATGACGCCTTCCTGGGCGGCATCAAGTTCTACGTCAAGGGCGTCGAGGGCAAGCTGCCGAACTGATCGCCACAGCGAATCTCAAAGCCGCCCGGGTTGCCTGCCAGCCCGGGCGGCTTTTTTCATCGGCCCGAGCCGGGGCCGGTGTCGTCGCGGCCTGGGCCAGGCTGGAAGCAGGGATTAATGATCAGTTTTTTAAGGAATTAACATGAGTAAATTTCTGCTTTTACAGGATGTTTTGTGGCCTTAAGCTGAAGGCTCCTCATCTCCACGGGAGCGCAAGTCATGAATGTTTTGATCGAATCCTCACGCAGCGGCGAGCCCCAGGTCTGGCGCCAGCAGGTCGAGCAGCGGGTCCGCTCGGTGCTGTTCCGGCTGCAGGGCCAGGTGCAGCAGGCGCGCATCAGCCTGCGCGACATCAACGGCCCCAAGGGCGGCGTGGACAAGCAGTGCCAGATCATGCTGACCACCGCGGGCCACGGCCAGCTGGTCATCGTCGCCAAGGCCGAGCATGCGCAGGGCGCGCTTCATCAGGCGCTGCAGCGCGCCACCCATGCCCTGGCCCGCCTGTGGCAGCGCAAGCGTCGCCCGGGGCGCCAGGTCAAGCCGGTCTGATCGGCCCGAGGCTGGCCGGTTGCCGCGTCGCGGCCGAACTTCCGCTACCCTAGGAAGATCTTGTGCCGGCGTGGCCGTCACCCCCAGCGAGGTAGAAGCGACATGAGCACCATTGCACCCCTCTGGCTCTGGCTGGTTTTCGTGGCCTTTGTGCTGGCCGCGCTGTTCGTCGATTTCCGGATACTGAAAAAACAGGGCGCGCACGAGGTCGGCCTGAAGGAGGCCATGCGCTGGTCCCTGCTCTGGGTGGCGCTGAGCTTCGTCTTCAACGGCCTGTTGTGGTGGGCCGTGCGCGACATCACCGGCTCGGTGGCGATCGCCAACCAGAAGTCGCTCGAGTTCCTGACCGGCTATCTGATCGAGAAAAGCCTGGCGGTCGACAACATCTTCCTGTTCCTGATGATCTTCGCCTACTTCGCGGTGCCGGCGGCGTACCAGAAGCGGGTGCTGATGATCGGCATCATCGGCGCGATCGTGCTGCGCACGGCGATGATCCTGATCGGCAGCTGGCTGCTGGCCCAGTTCCACTGGATCCTGTACCTGTTCGGCGCCTTCCTGATCCTGACCGGCATCAAGATGTGGCTGGCCGCTGGCGAGGAGGCCGACCTCGATGACAACCCCGCGCTCAAGCTGCTGCGCCGGGTGCTGCCGGTCAGCCGTCAGTACGACGGCGAGCGCTTCTGGACCGTGGAGGACGGCCGGCGCATCGCCACCCCGCTGCTGATGGTGATCTGCCTGATCGGCTTCACCGACGTGGTGTTCGCGGTCGATTCGATTCCGGCCATCTTCGCCATCACCAGCGACCCCTTTATCGTGCTGACCAGCAATGTGTTCGCGATCCTGGGCCTGCGCGCGATGTACTTCATGCTGCGGGCGGCGGCGGGCAAGTTCCACCTGCTCAACTACGGCCTGGCGCTGATCCTGGTCTTCATCGGCGGCAAGATGGTTATCGTCGATTTCTATAAGATTCCGGTGCTGCTGTCGCTGGCCATCGTGCTGGGCATCCTGGCCATCACCATGATCTGGAGCGTGAAGACCGCGCCGCGCGGGAAGTCCCCAAAGCGCTGATCAGCGCTTAACATCGGCTCCCCCCACAAGAGAAAAACCCCGGCCCATGACCGACTGGAAACACCTGCAAATGATCAAGGCTTCGGGCTGGTCGCTGGTCGCTGGCCCCGGAGGCGCTTTACACCGACGCCGACTTCAATGCCCGGCTCGAAGGCGGCCTGGTGCCGCTGCATTGGGCCTGCCGCCAGGGCAAGGCCGGCCTGGTCAAGTACATGATCGAACATGGCGCCCGGGTTCAGGACCGGGCCGATGACGGCTGCGGCCTGCTCGAACTCGCCGCGCAGTCGGGCAGTTTTCAGAGCGTTATGCTGCTGATTGACCGGCTCAAGGCCGAGCGCGCGCCCTTGCCCGACGAAGTGCTCAGGCAGCAGCTCACGCGCGCCTTCGCCGACGGTCATCCCGGATCGAAAAACCGCCTGCAGCAGACCTTCAAGGACTGGGAACGCCTTGCAAGGCAAGCCGGACCGGCGCGCTGAAGGGGGCTTTGCGTTGGACGCTCGGGCAAGCTCAGGAGTTTTCTTCGTAATCCGTGCCGTCGACCAGACCGCAATAGTTTATGAATGGGAGTCCGTCTTCGAAGGTCGTTGGGTTCACTCCCGTCTCCTTCTGCGAAAACTTCGCTTTGCGGCCATACCGTTTACCGCCCATCGCCTTTCGTAGCAGCTTCTGGGCAAGGTCCAAGTGTTTCGGCATTGCAGACAAGATGCCAATAGGCATCCAAAGTCCTGGATTACCCGGACTAGGCAAGTGAATGACTGCCGCCATGAAGCCTGTTGGATACAACATGAGTTCCAACCGTCCTCCCATCAGCATACCGTCCGGCGGCACTGGTCGAGAAAAATGGAGTTCAGGCAACTCTTTCACCCTGAAGCGACTCACCACCGCCTGCTCTTGACCTGGCTCGGCGTAGGCGAACATGTGGAGTTTGTCAGCGCTCTTACCCCCACGCAGCTGAGTCACGAGTTCCGCGACAGTCAGCTCGAAGGCGTTGCCTCGACCCCAAAGCATGTCATTGGGAGTCAGCCAAGCGAGTGATGTCAGCAATGGACCATGCCGGAGATTACCCTGGCGTCTGTTCTTCACCCGGGCTACGATTCGTTCTCGGTTTTCTTGGAGGTAGAGATTGCCGAATACTGCTTCGACGCCGACAGGATAGCGCACTGCGTTGGTCAGGTGAACCTCGGTGAGATACCGAGACAGGTCGAACTTCTTGCCATTAAGGTACTGACGAAGCAGCGGCAGTTCGAAGGTATCGATGAACTCCTCGAGGTCCGGCCCCCCAAGCGGGAGGGTCTTAGGAATCGCCTCCGTGACTTGCTGGTTCACAAACTGCACCAGTTCAGGCGGCGCAGCTCTCTCAAACGTCTGGTCAATATGCCGCTGGACCTGACCATCACTGTCGAGTACAAAGCTGACAGGAATCGGAATGTACGACCGGCGCTTGCTCTCAACATCCTCAACCGAGTACACGCCGTACGAACGATCGCGTAAGTCGCCACGGAGCGCAGCCACCTCGGGGAAGCGCTGTCGGTACGCTATGCGGGCGCGCTCCGCACTCTCGCCAATTGCTTCG
>JBDLVJ010000378.1:0-3357 GCA_039804875.1 Pseudomonadota bacterium
AGGCCGCGATGACAGCCCAGGATCTCGCGCTGAACCGGCCCGACGCGCCGGCCAGGCCCGACGCGCCGGCCAGGCCCGCCGCTGACGCCCACCCCACCGCCGCACGCCCGGCAGGGTCCTGGCTGGGCCGGATGGCGCGGGACTGGCTGCTGCCCTGGCTGTTTCCGCTCGCGCTGCTGCTGCTGTGGCAGCTGTCGGCGCTCCAGGCCTGGGTGCCCGAGCAGGTGCTGCCACCGCCGGGCGTGGTCCAGGACAGCTTCGCCGCCCTGCTGGCCAGCGGCGAGCTCTGGGACCACCTGCAGGTCAGCCTGGTGCGCGTGTTCTCGGGCTTTGGCATCGGGCTGGCGGGCGGCCTGCTGCTGGGCGGGGCCATGGGCCTGTCGCCGACCCTGCGCGACTACCTGTTTCCGCTGTTCAAGGCCTTCAGCCAGGTGCCGACCATCGGCTGGCTGCCGCTGCTGATGCTGCTGGTCGGCATCGACGAGGGCCTGAAGTTCCTGCTGATCGCCAAGGCCGCGCTGGTGCCGGTGACGATCAACACCTGCCAGGGCATCCAGAACGTGCCGCAGCGCTATGTCGAAGTGGCCAAGGTCTACGGCTTCAGCCGCTGGCAGCTGTTGAGCCGGGTGGTGTTCCCGGCCGCGATCGCGCCGATTTGGAACGGGGTGCGCTACGGCCTGACCCATGCCTGGCTGGCGCTGGTGGTGGTGGAGCTGCTGGCCTCGTCGGAAGGCATCGGCTACCTGATCGTCTACGGCCGCCAGCTGTTCCAGCTCGACCTGGTGCTGGCCGCGGTGGCAGCGGTGGGCATCGTGGGCTTTGTCATCGACAAGCTGCTGGCCCGCACCGAGGCCTGGCTGCTGCGCTGGCGCAAGCCCGGCCTGTAAGGGGAATTGAAGATGTCGAATACCGATCAAGAAATCATCATCCCCAGGCGTCTGCGGGGCTGGGTGCTGCCGCTGGCCCTGCTGGCCTGCTGGTGGTGGGCGGTGGCGTCGGGCTGGTCCAGCTCGCTGCTGCTGGTCTCGCCACTGGCGGTCTGGTGGCGCGCCGTGGACTAGGTCAGCAGCGGCGAACTCTGGAACGCGCTGTCGGCCAGCCTGTGGCGCGCGGCCTGGGGCTTCGTCATCGGCGCCAGCGCCGGGCTGCTGTTCGGGGCCCTGCTGGGCGGTTCGCGCGGCTTCGACCGCCTGCTCGGACCCTCCTTTCACACCCTCAAGCAGATCTCGCTGTTCGCCTGGATTCCGATGCTGTCGATGTGGTTCGGCCTGGGCGAGGCGGCCAAGATCGCCTTCATCGCGCTGGCGGCCTTCTTCCCGGTGGTGCTCAACACCCACGAGGGCCTGCGCAGCGTGCCGCGCGAGTACCTGGAGGTGGCACGGGTCTACGAGTTCAGCCTCTGGCAGACGCTGCGCCGGGTGATCGCGCCGGCCGCCGCCCCCTCGCTGTTCACCGGCCTCCAGCTCGCGCTGATCTACACCTGGCTGGCCACCCTGGGCGCGGAATACCTGCTGTCGTCCGGCCGGGGCATCGGCAACACCCTGATCGACGGCCGCGAGCATTTCCAGATGGATCTGGTGCTGTTCGGCGTGGTCGTGATCGGCGCGGTGGGCTCGATCCTGAACCTGCTGCTGAGCAGGCTGGAACAACATCTGCTGAGCTGGCGCGACCGCACGGTGGCGCAGTACTGAATCGCTGGAGAGACTATATGGCACATGCCGGAACCCTGAGCCTGCGGGCTCTGCACAAGCAGTACGAGGTCAAGGGCCAGGCCCTGCCGGTGCTGCAGGACATCAACCTGACGATCGCGCCGGGCGAGTTCGTCAGCATCGTCGGCTCCAGCGGTTGCGGCAAGTCCACGCTGCTGCGGCTGATCATCGGCCTGGAAGAAGGCTATCAGGGCGCGATCCTGCTCGACGGCCAGCGCATTTCCGGCACCAGCCTCAAGCGCGGCATCGTGTTCCAGGAACACCGCCTGTTTCCCTGGCTGACGGTCGAGAAGAACGTCGCGCTGGGCCTGCTCAACGCCAACCAGGGCGAGGCCAGCAAGCGCCAGGCGGTGCAGCAGCATATCGAGCTGGTCGGCCTCAAGGGCTTCGAGACCGCCTACCCGCACCAGCTCTCGGGCGGCATGTCGCAGCGGGTGGCGATCGCGCGCGCGCTGGTCAACCGGCCCGAGATCCTGCTGCTCGACGAGCCCTTCGGCGCGCTCGACGCGATGACGCGGGCCCATCTGCAGCAGGAGCTGCGGCGCATCTGGCAGCAGGAGGGTCTCACGATGATCCTGGTCACCCACGATGTCGAGGAAGCCGTCTTTCTCGGCGAGCGGGTGGTCGTGATGGAGCCGCGCCCGGGCCGCATCCGCCGCATCGTGCCGGTCGAGCTCGATCATCCGCGCGACCGCGCCAGCCATGGCTTCGGCCGCGTCAAGGACTCGGTGCTGAGCGAGTTCGCCGAGCATGGCGCCGAGCTGGCCGAACCCGCCTTGCGGCGCGAGGCCGCGGCAGCTTCCCTGTCCAGCTGGCGGTTCGCCATCTGATTCCCCCATGAACATTCGACCGACTATCGCCATGAGCCCACCCATCCTGCAATCGTCCGCCGGGCGCCGCCGCCTGCTGCTGGGCCTGGCCAGCGTCGCACTGGCCGCACCGCTCGCGCTGCAGGCCCAGACCCAGACCCAGACCCAGACCCAGACCAGGGTGATCCGCATCGGCGCGCCGGATTTCGGCGTCGCCGGCAAGCCCTCGCCGGGCGGCGGCCTGCTCGCGATCGTGCAGCACAACCAGTGGCTGGAGGAGGAATTCGCCCGGGACGGCATCAAGATCGAATGGAACTTCTTCCGTGGCGCCGGCCCGGCCGTGGCCGAGGCGCTGGCGGCCAAACAGCTCGACCTGGTGTCGCTGGGCGACCTGGCCTCGGTGATCCACAAGTCGCGCGGCCTGCCGACGCGCTTCCTGTTCCCGTCCGGTCGCGACAGCCACAGCTACCTGGCGACCGCGCCCGGCGTCGTGATCAAGGACTGGGCCGACCTCAAGGGCAGGAAGGTCGCTGTGCTCAAGGGCACGGCCTACCAGCGCCCGTTCGACAACCTGCTGACCAGCGCCGGCCTGACCGAGAAGGATGTCAAGCTCATCAACATGGACTGGCCCGGCTCGAAGGCCGCCGTGGTGGCTGGCCAGGTCGATGCCACCTTCGGCGGGGCCGACCTGTTCGCGCTCCGGGACAAGGGCGTCGGCATCGCGCTGAGCACCAAGGGCCGGGGTGCCGGCTACACCATTTCCTCGGGCCTGCTCGGCACGGAGGACTTCGTCCAGGGCAATCCGCAGCTGACCCAGCGCGTGGTCAGGCAGCTGGTGC
>JBDLVJ010000379.1:0-4712 GCA_039804875.1 Pseudomonadota bacterium
TGATCGAGTACGGACCGGGCCAGTCCATGCTGACCACGATCGAACGGCCCGTCGTCTCGCATGTCACCCGCGCCAGTGCCCGGGAGCCGTTGCTGGGGCTGATGCTGACGCTGGACAGTCAGGAGGTCGTCCAGATGGCGGCCGATCTGCAGTTGCCGGTGCTTGGCCGCGAGAGGCCGCACCGCTCCATCGGCGTGGAGTGGCTGGACGAACACCTGACACGGGATCTGGTCCGGCTCGTCGAGTCGCTGGGCCAGCCGCAGCTGGTCGCCGCGCTGGCGCCGCTCATCCAGCGCGAGATCGTCATCCGACTGCTGGTGGGGCCGCATGGACTCCCGCTGCGGCAACTGGCCTCGGATGGCTCACCCAGCCAGCGGATCTCGAAGGCGGTCGCCTGGCTCAAGCAGCACTTTGCGCAGGTCATGCCGGTGGACGAGCTGGCCGCGCGCGTCCACATGAGTCCATCCACCTTTCGGCAGCATTTCCGCGCCATGACAGGCACCAGTCCGCTGCAATATCAAAAGCAGCTGCGGCTTCAGCGGGCGCGTTACCTGATGCTGAGCCACCACATCGAGGCCGGAACTGCCGGCGCTCAGGTCGGCTATGAGAGCGCCTCCCAGTTCAGTCGCGAGTACCAGCGCCTGTTCGGCCTGCCACCGCAGCAAGATGCCAGGCGTCTGCGTCTGCGTCTGGGCAGCGAGACAGCGACGGCCGGACCCTAGCCATGCCTTCACCCATCGGCCAATTGAAAAGAGCGCCCGGCAGGCGCTCCTTGCTTCAGCCACCGGGGCCGCCCGGGGCCCCGGCGCTCAGGCTCAGCCCTTGTCGGCGCCGCTGACGGCGGCGACCGCCGTCATGTTCAGCACCCGACGCATGGTCGCGGCCGGGGTCAGGATATGCGTGCTGGCGGCCGAACCCATCAGGATCGGGCCGACGGTCACGCCGCCGCTGGTCGTGGTCTTGAGGACGTTGAACAGGATGTTGGCCGAATCGAGGTTCGGGCAGATCAGGATGTTGGCCGAGCCGTTCAGGGCCGAATCGGCCAGATAGCTGCGGCGGATGTCCTCCTCCAGCGCGGCATCGCCGTGCAGTTCGCCGTCGCATTCGATCTCGGGGTGGGCGGCGGCGAACAGCTCGCGCGCCAGGCGCATCTTGCGCGCCGACGGGCGGTTCGACGAGCCGTAGCTCGAGTGCGACAGGAAGGCGACCTTGGGCGGGATGCCGAAACGCTGCACTTCCTGCACCGACAGCCAGGCGATCTCGGCCAGCTGCTCGGCGCTGGGGCAGTCGTTGACATAGGTGTCGGCGATGAACAGCGGACCGCGGTCGGTGTTCAGCGCGTTGAGCGCGGCGAACTGGTTCGCGCCCGCCTTCAGGCCGATGATGCTCTCGATGCGCTCGAGGTGGGTCTCGTAGTTGCCGACCAGGCCGCAGATCATCGCATCGGCGTCACCGAGCCTGACCATCAGCGCGGCGATGATGGTGTTGGAGCGGCGCACGGCGGCCTTGGCGACCTCGGGTGTCGCGCCGTTGCGCGCCATGAGCTTGTGGTAATGCTCCCAGTACTGGCGGAAGCGGGGATCGCCTTCGGGGTTGACGTTCTCGGCGTCGACACCCAGGCGGATGCGCAGTCCGGCTTTCAGGATGCGGGCCTCGATCACGGCCGGGCGCCCGATCAGGATCGGCGTCGCGAGGTTGTCGTCGATCGCGGCCTGCGCGGCGCGCAGCGCGCGCTCATCCTCGCCGTCGGCGAAGGCGATGCGCTTCTTGTCGCCCGCGATCGCCTTGGCGGCGTTGAAGACCGGGCGCATCAGGATGCCGGTCTGGTAGATGAAGCGGCCCAGGCTCTCCTTGTAGGCTTCCATGTCCTGGATCGGGCGGGTCGCGACGCCGCTGTCGGCCGCGGCCTGGGCGACGGCCGGCGCGATCTTCAGGATCAGGCGCGAGTCGAACGGCTTGGGGATCAGGTAGTCGGGGCCGAACACCAGGTCCTGGCCGGCGTAGGCGGCGGCGACTTCGTCGCTGATCTCGCTCTTGGCCAGGTCGGCGATCTGGCGCACGCAGGCCAGCTTCATGGCTTCGGTGATCTTGGTCGCGCCGCAGTCGAGCGCGCCACGGAAGATGTAGGGGAAGCACAGGACGTTGTTGACCTGGTTCGGGTAGTCCGAGCGGCCGGTCGCGATGATGCAGTCCGGGCGCGCGGCCTTGGCGATCTCGGGGCGGATCTCGGGTTCCGGGTTGGCCAGCGCCAGGATGATCGGCTTGTCGCCCATCGACTTGACCATCTCGGCATCGACCACGCCGGCGGCCGAGCAGCCCATGAAGACATCGCAGCCGACCATGGCATCGGCCAGGCTGCGCTTGTCGGTGTCGCGGCAGAAGCGCTGCTTGGAGGCGTCGAGCTTGCCGGCCAGGGCGTCGGCGCGCTGGCTGTGGATCACGCCCTTGGAGTCGCAGACCAGGATGTTCTCGACCTTGACGCCCAGGCCGATCATGACATCGAGGCAGGCGATCGCGGCGGCGCCTGCGCCCGAGACGGCCATCTTGATCTCGCCGATGTGCTTGCCGACCAGTTCCAGGCCGTTGAGCAGGGCGGCGCTCGAGATGATCGCGGTGCCATGCTGGTCATCGTGGAAGACCGGAATATTCATGCGTTCCTTGAGCTTCTTCTCGATGTAGAAGCACTCGGGCGCCTTGATGTCCTCCAGGTTGATGCCGCCCAGGGTGGGCTCCATCGAGGCGATGATGTCGACCAGCTTGTCGGGATCGTTCTCGTCGAGTTCGATGTCGAACACGTCGATGCCGGCGAACTTCTTGAACAGGCAGCCCTTGCCTTCCATCACCGGCTTGGAGGCCAGCGGGCCGATATTGCCCAGGCCCAGCACGGCGGTGCCGTTGGTGATGACGGCCACCAGGTTGCCCCGGCTGGTGTATTCGGCCGCCAGGGTCGGGTCCTGCTCGATCGCCAGGCAGGGGTAGGCCACTCCGGGAGAGTAGGCCAGCGACAGGTCGCGCTGGTTGGACAGCGGCTTGGTCGCGTTGACGGTGATCTTGCCCTTGCTGGGCGAACGGTGATAGTCCAGTGCGGCGTCGCGCAACGCTTGTTCTGCGGGGGTCATGTGTTCTGGTGCTCCTTGGGAACTCCGGGCAAGCCTACCTTGCCTGAAGCTGACACACAGTGTAACGGTCCCGCCTCGTTACAATTCCAGCCATGAGCTGCAAGCGTCTGGTGCGACGATGGACTGCGGGCTGGGTCCTGTGGGCGGTCCTGTTGCACGCGCTCGCGCCTGCCGCCGCGCAAGCCGCGCTGTGGATTGCGCCTGCCCTGCCGTTCGAGGTCTGCGCCAGCACCGGCATCCTGCGCGCGGTCGAACCGGCCCGGGAATCCTCCCAGGACAGCAGTCCTGCCCTGGCCGGGGCGCATTGCGAATGGTGCCGGCTCGACGCGCCGGCCATCCTGCCCCCATCCCTTCGCGTCGGTTTCGCTGCCAGCCTGGATTCGCCCGATCCCGTCGCTGCGTTGCGCGCGCCACCCGCGCGACTGGCGGATTGGCGCGTGCAGGCGCGAGCGCCGCCTTCTTTCGTCTGACTCCACCTCTCGCGCGACGGTCGGCCCCAGGTCCGCCGTCATTGGAACCCGGACAGAAAGAACACCGATCATGCAGAAATTTCTTCGCCATTCCCTCATAGCCACCCTGGCCGTCGTCAGCCAGGGCGCCTGGGCCCAGCCTCAGTCCCGACTCAAGGTGGAGGACGCCTGGGTGCGCGGCACCGTGGCCCAGCAAAAGGCCACCGGCGCCTTCATGCGGCTGACCGCCGAGCGCGATCTGCGCCTGTTGTCCGTCCGTTCACTGGTCGCGGGCGTGGTCGAGATCCACGAGATGGCGCTCAATGACGGCATCATGCGGATGCGCGCCGTCCCCGGGCTGGCGCTGCCGGCGGGCAAGACGGTCGAGCTCAAGCCCGGTGGCTACCATGTGATGCTGCTGGACCTGAAGGCGCCGGTCAGCGCCGGCCAGCAGGTGGCGCTGACGCTGCTGCTCGAGGGCCAGGACGGCCAGCGCGAGCAGGTCGAGCTTCAGTTGCCGGTGCGCGCGCTCAACGCCCAGCCGATGGGGCCGGGCCATCAGCATTCCCCGTCCGGCCACATGCATTGAGGCCTGGCAGAAGAAAAGCCGCGACCGTGTCAACGGTGGCGGCTTTGTCAATGGTCTCCCCGACAGGAATCGAACCTGTATTTGCCGCTTAGGAGGCGGCTGTTCTATCCATTGAACTACGGAGAGGACCCCCGCATTGTAGCGGCCTCATCGCCCGCTTTCGGCGCGGTCGTGCTGGAACGCGCGCGCCGGCCGTCGTATTGGCGTGTGTAGATCAGTTCGACGGCGTTGTCGTCGCCGGCCTGGGCCCGCAGCGTCAGGTGGCGCGCCAGGTCGTACAGGATGGCGACTGTGCCGGTCGTGCCGACCACGCTGCGCGAGTAGCTCAGGTAGAGCTGGCGCGAGATCCGCTTGCCCAGCGTGAGCGCGGCGGCCTGGGCGCTGCCGTCGGCCTTCTGCGTCTCGCCCCGGAACGACAGCTCGTCGAGCCCGAGCGAGCGCTGGAAGCCGCCCTCGTTGGCCCGGTCGCGGCGGCTGAACAGGGCCAGCGCCGCCTGCTGCAGCAGTGCCGTCTCGCCGCCCGTGCCGCCGGCCGGGCGGCCCAGCACCAGCCAG
>JBDLVJ010000380.1:0-3216 GCA_039804875.1 Pseudomonadota bacterium
ACGATGGCCAAGGCCGCGACACCAACGGTCAGGCCGTCGACTCGCGCGACGACATGGGCCTGACCTACAGCCAGCCGCAGGTGGTTCGCCTCAATGACGGCAACTGGGCCGCCGTGTTCGGCAACGGCTACAACAGCAGCAACGGCGGGGTTCACCTCTACGTCGTCAGGCTGTCCGACGGAGCCTTGATCAAGAAGATCACGGCCCTGGCGAGCGACAGCGACAACGGCCTGTCCACCCCGACGCTGATCGACAGCGATGGCGACCGCATCGTCGATACCGCCTATGCGGGCGATCTGAAGGGGAATCTCTGGAAGTTCGACCTGAAATCCAGCGCCTCCTCGAACTGGAGCGCGTCCAAGCTGTTCACGGCCCTGGACGGCAGCAACAACCCGCAACCGATCACGGTCCAGCCCACCGCCATCAAGGGGGATGGCGGCTACTGGATCTTCCTGGGCACCGGCCGGCTGCTCGCGGCCGAGGACATCGGGGCGAGCGCCATGTCGCGCCCGCAGAGTTTCTACGGGCTCTGGGACAATGGCCTGCCGATCAGCGGCCGCAGCGCGCTGGTGGCACAGACCGTCACGAGCAGCACCAGCAAGAACGGCATGAGCCTGCGCGTCACCTCGGATCATGCGGTCGATCTCGCCAGCCGGCGTGGCTGGTACATGGACCTGCCCGGCAGCGGCGAACGGGTGCTGTCCCAGGCCACGACCGTGATCGACAATGTCAGCTCGAACGACAACCGCATCATCTTCACGACCGCCCTTCCGTCTGACGATCCCTGCAACGCACGGGGCTCGAGCTGGCTGATGGAGCTGTCGTTCACGGGACGACGCCCGATCAAGCCCGTCTTCGATCTGAACCAGGACTACCAGTTCAAGACCGGCGACGATACCGTGCTCGACGGCGTGGTTCCGACCGGAATGGGCTCCACCGTCGGCATCATGGACTCGGTGACCTGGCTCGACAGGGACGCCAGGGTCGGCTTCAAGCTGGTCCCGGGCACGCGGGGCAAGATCCAGACCATCACCAACCGCGGGCGCGGTGTGGCTGGCAGCCCCCTGCGCGTCAACTGGCAGCAGTTGATGTAACGAGGATCAGGGCATGCGCTTCCATCACCATTCACGACCGACACGCGCCTGGCGCGGCTTCAGCCTGATCGAGCTGATGATCACCATCGCTATCATCGGCATCCTGGCCTCGATCGCCATGCCGTCGTATGTGAGCTATCTGGCGCGCGGCAAGCGGGCCGAGGCCAAGCAGGCCTTGCAGGAGAATGCCCTCTACCTCGAAACCCATTACACGACACGCGGCTTCTATTCGACGGCCAAGGACAACAACACCGCCCCGACCCTGCCGGTCATCCAGGTGCCGAGGACGGGCAGCGCGAACTACACCCTGAGTGCCAGCGTCACGAACATAGGCTACCTACTGACGGCCACGGCAGTGAACTCGATGGCCAGCGACGAATGCGGCAATTTCACGCTTGATCAGACCGGCACACAGGGCGTGAGCGGGTCGCTCGGCGTGGCGGATTGCTGGAACCGCTAGAGGAGAGAACCGGCACGCTTCAGTAGAAGCGCTGCAAGTCCATGCCAGCGTAGAGCTGGGCCACCTGCGCGGCATAGCCATTGAAGGGCTGGGTCGGACGCCGCTTGGCGAACAGGCCGCCGGCTTCGCCCAGGCGCCGCTCGCTGGCCTGGCTCCAGCGCGGGTGGGCCACCTCCGGATTGACATTCGAGTAGAAGCCATACTCGCGCGGCGCAGCCAGGTTCCATGAGGTCTTGGGCGGCTGTTCGACGAGCCGGATCTTGACCAGCGACTTGGCGCTCTTGAAGCCGTATTTCCACGGCACGACCAGGCGCAGCGGGGCGCCGTTCTGATTCGGCAGGATCTCGCCGTAGAGTCCGAACGCCAGCAGCGTCAGCGGATGCATGGCTTCGTCCAGCCGCAGACCCTCGGTATAGGGCCAGTCCAGCACGCCGGAACGCAGCTCGGGCATGGTCGAAGGATCGGCCTGGCTGACGAATTCGACGTATCTGGCGCTGCCGAGCGGCTGGACCTGCTTGAGCAGCTCGGCCAGGGGATAGCCGACCCAGGGAATGACCATCGACCAGCCCTCGACGCAGCGCAGGCGATAGACGCGCTCCTCCATGCCGGCGAGCTTGAGCAGATCCTCGATGGCAAAGGTGCGCGGCTTGCCGACCAGGCCTTCGACCTGGACGCTCCAGGGCCGGGTCTTGAGGCGATGCGCCTGGCGCGCCGGGTCGATCTTGTCGGTGCCGAACTCGTAGAAATTGTTGTAGCCGGTGACATCGGCGTAGGGAGTGAGCGCTTCCAGGGTGCTGGCGCCCGGCAAGGTCGAGCGGGCGCCCGGCAAGGCCGCCAGCTTGCCGGGGCGATCGCCAGTCTGGCTGGCCGAGGCCCAGGGCGCCAGCGACGCGCCGCCGGCCAGGGTGGCCAGTTGCAGCAACTGGCGCCGCTGCTGCCAGACCGCGCGAGGCGTGATCTCGCTCGCGGCAGGCGGCGGAAGGTCCGTGGCTTGAGAACGAATCAGCATGGTGACGGCGCTTTCACGACAACAGGAAGGGCGTGCGCTCAAGGTAACAGAAACGAGAAACCCGGGCAGCCCCTGGGCGGAGTCTGTCCGGGTTTCGCGGGGCTTGGCGCCGATCAGAGCGTGCCGTAGCTGTGCAGGCCGCTCAGGAACATGTTGACGCCCAGGAAGGCGAAGGTGGTGATGACCAGGCCGCTCAGCGCCCACCAGGCCGCGACCGTGCCGCGCAGGCCCTTCATCAGGCGCATGTGCAGCCAGGCGGCATAGTTGAGCCAGACGATCAGGGCCCAGGTCTCCTTGGGGTCCCAGCTCCAGTAGCCACCCCAGGCCTCGGCGGCCCAGAGCGCGCCGAGCACGGTCGCGATGGTGAAGAAGGCGAAGCCGACCGCGATCGACTTGTACATCACGTCGTCGAGCACCTCGAGCGTGGGCAGGCGCTCGGCGATGCGTTGACGCCGGAACAGGATGGTGCCCACGATCAAGGCCGAGATGCCGAAGTAGACGAACCAGTAGCCGCTGCCGGCCTCGGTCGCGCCACGGCGGAACACCAGCGGCTCGAAACACAGCACGATGCCCAGCAGCCACAGCGGCGCGAGCTTGAACCAGCGCGTTTCGCCCGCGCTGTGCTTAATCAGGTAGGCGAAGGCCAGCATGGC
>JBDLVJ010000381.1:0-4404 GCA_039804875.1 Pseudomonadota bacterium
TGATATCGATACCGAGCATGGGCGCAGGCCCACGACTGATGAGTGTCCCGAATGAGATCAATTCCTCTCCCCTTCGAAAGGTGCCTGTGTGGCGTATTTTTTCTGTTGCTTTCATACTATCAGCAAGACAGCTAAGGCAACAAGCCTGAACAACGTCTTATTTGATTTCATAAATTTCAATTAATTTCGTGGTCAGTCAGGACCAGGTCGGCGAAGGAACGGGCGGATTTCTATAATCCAGCACCACCCTCAGACGGACGCCCATGCCTGCTCGCCCCCCACGCCCGAACTCCAAGGAGAATCAGACCTCCTCCCGCGGTCAGCACGCCTCCTCGGGCTGGCGCTGGCTCAAGTGGCTGCTCGGTGCGAGCGTCGCTGGCGTGCTGGCCCTGTTGCTGGCGGCAGGGATTGCGCTTGCCCTGGCCTTCCCCAAGCTGCCCGATGTGGCCGCTCTGGCTGACTACCGGCCCAAGCTGCCGCTGCGCGTGCTGAGCGCCGACGGCGAGACCATCGCCGAGTTCGGCGAAGAGCGCCGCAACCTGACGCCGATCGAGGACATCCCGCCGGTCATGATCAACGCCGTGCTGGCGATCGAGGACGCCCGCTTCTACGAGCACAGCGGGGTCGATTACATCGGCATGCTGCGCGCGGCGCTGGCCAACCTGGGGCAGTCCAAGAGCCAGGGCGCCTCGACCATCACGATGCAGGTGGCGCGCAACGTCTATCTCTCGAGCGAGAAGAGCTATCTGCGCAAGATCTACGAGGTGCTGCTGACCTTCAAGCTCGAGGCCCTGCTGGGCAAGGACCAGATCCTCGAGATCTACATGAACCAGATCTTCCTGGGCCACCGCGCCTATGGTTTCGCCGCCGCGTCACAGGTCTACTTCGGCAAGCCGCTCAAGGATCTCACGGTCGCCGAAGCCGCCATGCTGGCCGGCCTGCCCAAGGCGCCCTCGGCCTACAACCCGATCACCAACCCCAAGCGCGCCCGAATCCGTCAGCAATACATCATCGAGCGCATGCAGGAAAACGGCTTCATCAGCGCCGAACAGGCGCGCCTGGCGAAGGAGGAGCCGCTGGTGTTGCGCCGCGACAATGGCAAGCCGCCGCTGCATGCCGAGCATCTGGCCGAGATGGTGCGCCAGGCGGTGTTCGAGCAATACGGCCCGGAAACCTACACCCGGGGCCTGACGGTGCACACGACGCTCGACGCGGGTGCGCAACGCGCGGCCTACCAGGCACTGCGCCGGGGCGTGCTCGACTTCGAACGCCGTCAGCATTACCGCGGGCCGGAGAAATTCATCGCGCTGCCGGCCGACCCCAAGGCGCGGGCCGATGCCATCGACGAGGTGATTGCCAGCCACCCCGACAGCGGCGAGCTGCGCACGGCGGTGGTGCTGGAGGCCGGACCGCGCAAGGTGGTCGTGGTGCGTGGCGACGACGAACCGATCGAGATCACGGGCGAGGGCCTGAAGTCGGTCCAGTCTGGCCTGGCCAGCAAGGCACCGCCCAATCTCAAGCTACGCCCCGGCGCTGTGGTGCGGGTGGTCAAGAGCGCCAGCAGCTGGGAGCTGACCCAGCTGCCCGAGGTCGAGGCGGCGTTCGTCGCGCTCGATCCGCGCAACGGCGAGATTCGCGCGCTGGTCGGTGGCTTCGACTTCGAGAAGAACAAGTTCAACCATGTGACCCAGGCCTGGCGCCAGCCGGGCTCGAGCTTCAAGCCCTTCATCTATTCGGCGGCGCTGGAACATGGCGTGACGCCCGCGACCATGGTCAACGACGCGCCGCTGTACTTCAACGCCGGGGTCACGGGCGGACAGCCCTGGGAACCCAAGAACTACGATGGCAAGTTCGAAGGCCCGATGAGCGTGCGCACCGCGCTGGCCAAGTCCAAGAACATGGTGTCGATCCGCATCCTGCAGACCGTTGGGGCGACCGAGGCACAGCGCTGGGTCACCCGCTTCGGCTTCGACGCCGACAGGCACCCGCCCTATCTGACCATGGCGCTGGGCGCGGGTTCGGTCACGCCGCTGCAGATGGCAACCGGCTACAGCGTGTTCGCCAACGGCGGGCACTATGCCGCGCCGCGCTTCATCAACCGCATCGACGACTACAAGGGCCGCGTGCTGCAGGCCTACAAGCAGCTGGCGACGGAGAACATGCCGCAGGTGATCGAGCCACGCAACGCCTTCATCATGAACCAGCTGCTCAACGAGGTGGCGCGCTCGGGTACGGCGGCGCGCGCACAGGCCACGCTCAAGCGGCGCGACCTCTATGGCAAGACCGGCAC
Organism: Pseudomonadota bacterium; assembly: GCA_039804875.1. Classification (GTDB taxonomy): domain Bacteria; phylum Pseudomonadota; class Gammaproteobacteria; order Burkholderiales; family Burkholderiaceae_C; genus Malikia. The sequence goes on from JBDLVJ010000381.1 coordinate 2,291, forward strand.
CACCAACGATGCGGTCGATGCCTGGTTCGTGGGCTTCCAGCCCACCCTGGTCGGTGCGGTCTGGGTCGGCTACGACACCCCGCGCAACCTGGGCAGCCGCGAAACCGGCGGCGGACTTTCGCTGCCGATCTGGATCAACTTCATGTCCGAGGCGCTGCGCGACGTACCGGTGGCCGAGCTTGCGGTACCGACCGGAGTGGTGAACGTCGCGGGAGAGTGGTACTACGACAACTACGCGCCCGGCAGCGGCATGGCCAGGCTGGGCGGCGGCGAAGGCGAATCCGCGCCCGCCGAATCGGAGGAGAAGAGCAGCATCCTCGACCTGTTCAGGAACTGAAGACCAGCGACTGACCCGCCTGCGCGCTGGCCTCGCGGGCGAGGTGGGCGAAAAACTCGCCCTGGCCCTTGGTGTCGAGCCACTGACCGCCATCGAACTGGTAGTGGTAGCCGCCCGAGCGCGCGGCCAGCCAGATTTCCTGCAGCGGTTTCTGCAGGTTGATCACGATCTGGCTGCGATTGACGAAGGTCAGCGTGATCATGCCGCCGACGCGCTGGTTGTCGATGTCGGCATCGCTCTCGTCGTTGATGCGGTCGCAAGCCAGTTCAATCGCCTGGAGCAGCGCTTCGGCGCGGTCCATGTATTCGAGGTCGGTCATTACAATTCCCTGATGTTTGAAATCTGCCGAATTCTAGGCCGGCCCGGCCTGCCAGCCCTTGGCCCCATGAAGGTCAGGGCCTTGACCCGCCCGGGACGCCTGGCGTGGGTCGGCTGTTGCAGCGCCGCCCTGCTGGTCCTGAGCGGCTGCGGCCAGAAAGGCCCGCTCTATCTGCCCGAGCACCCGGTTTCAACCGTGTCCGTCACGGCCCCCTCCCCCGCCAAGCCTCTCCGATAAGCGCACCATGTCCCCACTCGAACAAGCCCGGACCGATCTGCCGGCACGTCCCTTCATCGATTACCGCGACGGCCAGCTGATGGTCGAGGGCGTGTCCGCCGCCGAGCTCGCGCACGAGCACGGCACGCCGCTGTTCGTCTATTCCCAGGCCGCGATGCTGGACGCGCTGGCGGCCTATCAGCGTGGCTTCGCCGGCCGTCAGGCGCTGATCTGCTACGCGATGAAGGCCAACTCGACGCTGGCCGTGCTGCGCACCTTCGTCCAGGCCGGCTGCGGCCTCGACATCGTCTCGGGCGGCGAACTTGAGCGCGCGCTGCGCGTCGGGGTCGATCCGGTCAAGGTGATCTTCTCGGGCGTGGGCAAGACCCGCGCCGAGATGCGCCTGGCCCTCGAAGCCGGCATCGGCTGCTTCAACGTCGAGAGCCTGCCCGAACTCGACGTGCTGAGCGAGGTCGCCGCCGGCCTGGGCCTGCGCGCGCCGGTCAGCCTGCGCGTCAACCCCGATGTCGATGCCAAGACCCATCCTTACATCTCGACCGGCTTGAAGGGCAACAAGTTCGGCATCGCCCACACCGACGCGCTGGCGGCCTATCGCCATGCCGCCGCCCTGCCCGGCCTGAAAATCACCGGCATCGACTGCCACATCGGCTCGCAGATCACCGAGACCTCGCCCTACCTCGACGCGATGGACCGCGTGCTCGATCTGGTCGATGCGATCGAGGCCAGCGGCATCGCGCTCGAACACATCGACTTCGGCGGTGGCCTGGGCATCAACTACCACGGCGAGACCCCGCCGGCGGCCGACGCGCTGTGGCGACTGCTGCTGGCCAAGCTCGACGCGCGCGGCTACGGCCAGCGCCAGCTCGTGATCGAGCCGGGCCGCTCGCTGATCGGCAACGCCGGCATCTGCCTGACCGAGACGGTGTTTCTCAAGCCTGGCGAGCAGAAGAACTTCCTGATCGTCGATGCGGCGATGAACGATCTGCCGCGCCCCGCCATGTACGAGGCCTACCACGCGATCGTGCCGGTGCAGCCGCGCATGGACGAGGCCCGGGCCTGGGACGTGGTCGGCCCGGTCTGCGAGAGCGGCGACTGGCTGGGACGCGACCGCCGGCTAGCGGTACGGGTCGGCGACCTGCTGGCGGTCTGCTCGGCCGGCGCCTACTGCATGAGCATGTCGAGCAACTACAACAGTCGCGGGCGCGCGGCCGAGGTGCTGGT
>JBDLVJ010000382.1:0-3579 GCA_039804875.1 Pseudomonadota bacterium
AAGAGGGCGGTGACGCGGCCGAGCGTCTTGTCATACAGCGTGGTGGGCGGGCCATGATGGACACCGCCATGCGCCTGCGGGTCGTGCCAGATGCTGGAGAGCATCGGGTCGAGCGTGAAGCTCACGAACATCGAGATCAGCACAGCGGCCACGATGGTCAGCCCGAACTCGTGGAAGAACTTGCCGACGATGCCTCCCATGAAGCCGATGGGCAGGGACACCGCCACGATGGCCAGTGTGGTGGCCAGCACCGCCAGGCCGATCTCGTTGGTGCCGTCCAGCGCGGCCTGGCGCGGGGCCTTGCCCATTTGCACGTGGCGCACGATGTTCTCGCGCACCACGATCGCGTCGTCGATCAGCAGGCCCACGCACAGCGACAGCGCCATCAGCGTGATCATGTTGATCGTGAAGCCGAACAGCTGCATGCAGAGGAAGGCGCCCAGCAGCGCGATCGGCAGCGTCAGCCCCGTGATGACGGTCGAGCGCCAGGAATTCAGGAACAGGAACACGATCAGCACGGTCAGCAGCGCGCCCTCGACCAGGGTGCGGCTGACGTTGTCGACCGCGACCCGGATCGGCCGCCCCGTGTCGCCGATGGCTTCGAGCCGGATGCCGGGCGGTTGTTCGGCGCTGGTTTCGGCCAGTACGCCCTTGAGTTGCTCGATGACGGCCAGGGTGTTCTCGTCCTGGGCCTTCTGCACCTGCAGCAGCAGGGTGCGCTGGCCGTTGTAGAGCGCCAGGCTGTCGACCTCCTGGGCGCCGTCGAGCACGCGCGCCACCTGGCCCAGGCGCACCGGCTGGCCGCCGTGGCGCGCGACGACCAGGCGTTCGAGCTCCTGCGGTCTGGCGGCCCGGGTCCGGATCTGCACCATGCGTTCGAGCTCGAACGTGCGCAGCGCGCCCAGCGGCAGGTCCTGGTTCTCTTGCCTGAGCGTGGTCACGACCTGCTCCGGCGTCACGCCGAAGGCCTCGAGCGCGGCCGGCTGCAGCTCGACCTGGACCGTGCGGCGGCTGGCGCCGGCCAGCGTGACCGCCCCGACGCCGCGCACATGTTCGAGCCGCTTCTTGAACACCTGTTCGGCCCATTGCGTCAGCTCGACCGCGTCGGGTGCCTGGCCTTGGTCCGGATCGGGCAGGATCGCGACCGACCAGATCGGCCGGCTGGCGGGGTCGAAGCGCTGCACCCGGGGCTCATCGACCTCGTCGCGCAGGCCGGCGCGCAGCGCCGCGATCTTCTCGCGCACATCCTCGGCCGCCTTGCGTCCGTCGACATGGAGCTGGAACTCGATCACGACCACCGACTGGTTCTCGTAGCTGCGCGAGGTCAGCGCGTTGATGCCGGCGATGCCGTTGACGCCTTCCTCGATCTTGCGCGTGACCTCGGATTCGATGATCTCGGGACCGGCGCCCGGGTAGCCGGTCGAGACCACCACGACCGGAAAGTCGACGTTGGGGAACTGATCGATCTGCAAGCGCTGGAGCGAGAACAGCCCCAGCACCACGAAGGCCAGCATGACCATGGTCGCGAAGACCGGATTGCGCAGCGAGACGCGGGTGAACCACATGGGACGGGGCCTCGTTCAGCGCGCCGCCGCGTCGGGCCGTGCCGCCGGCGGGATCGCCCGGGCCGGGGTGCCGGCGGCCAGCGCGCCAGCGCTCGCGCGCAGCACCAGCGTGCCGGGCGCCAGGCCATCGATCGCGACCATGGTCTCGCCGCCGACCTGGCCCTGCGGGCCCGGCACCACCTTGCGGTGCACCACCTGGCCGTCTTGCAGCAGCTGCAGATAGGGGTGGGGCTGGTCGCTGCGCAGCGCCGACAGTGGCACCGCGACCGCCCGCGTTTGCCCGATCTCGATCTGGCCCTGCACGAACAGACCCTGGCGCAGGCCTTCCCGCGCCGGCACCGACAGGTAGGCCAGCACGCTGCGGCTGCCGGCCTGCACGCTCGGGGCGATGCGCGCGACCCGGGCCTGGGCCGGCTGCTTCATGCCCTCGACCGCCCAGTCGGCCGGCTGGCCGACCCGCAGCAGCAGCGCATCGGCCGGGGGCAGGGCGGCCTCGATCTCCATCGCTCGGGTATCGACGAGGTCGAGCACGCGCGCATCGACCGCCACCCGCTCGCCGTCCTGGACCAGCCTGGCCGCGACCTGGCCCGAAATCGGCGCGCGCAGTTCGGTGTCGTCCAGTGTCTTGCGCGCGATGTCGAGCAGGGCCTGTGCCGCCTGCCGGTTGGCGCGCGCGGCCTCCAGGTTGAGCTCGGAGGTCTGGGCCGCCGTCGACGAGATGAAGCCCTGCCTGACCAGCGCCTGGTTGTTGTCCTGCTGGCGCTGGGCGATCGCGAGCTGGGCCTGGCTCGCGTGGACCTGCTGCTCGGCCTGCCTGACCCGCGCCCGCGCCTCGGTCGCCTCCACCCGCGCCAGCAGCTGGCCGGCGCGCACGCGGTCGCCCTCGCGCACCGACAGGCCGCTCAGCTCGCCCGCGACACGCGCCCTCAGCGTGGCCGAATGCACCGCCTTGAGCGTGCCGGTCACGGGCAGGCGGCGCACGAGCTCGACCGCTTCGGCGCGGAACAGGTCCGTCCCGGACAGCGTGATCGCGCCGCGCGTCTGGGCGCTGGCCGCCAGGCGACTGGCGGCATCTTGCTGCTGCTGGCGCTTGTCGAGCGCGCGCAGCAGGCCCAGCGCGAGCGCCAGGGTCAACAGGGCCGGCAAGGCCCAGCGTTTCCACGATGTCATCTTGATGTTTCGGCTAGGGGCTGGCGCAGCGGCAGGCAAGCGGAGCCGCAGCAGGGACCGGTGGGCGCGCCGGTCGAGGCCTTCGGTCCGCGCTCCAGCGAATATAGCCCAGGCCGACCCCGGTGAATCGGGGGCTGTGTACCATCGGTCGTGGCAAACGAGTCGGTACAAGAAAGGAATCCCGTCATGTCATCATCCGAAACCCTGGTCCTGGGGGGTGGCTGCTTCTGGTGCACCGAGGCCGTGTTCGTGCGCGTCAAGGGCGTGCTCGATGTCGAGTCCGGCTATTGCAACGGTCAGGCCGGGTGCCCGAGCTACGAGCAGGTCTGTGGCGGCCGGACCGGCTGCGTCGAGGTCGTCAAGCTCGAGTTCGACCCGGCCGTGATCCCGTTGTCGCGACTGCTCGCGATCTTCTTCGCGATCCATGACCCGACCCAGCTCAATCGCCAGGGCCATGATGTGGGCAGCCAGTACCGCAGCGGCATCTACTGCAGCAGCCCGTGGCAGCAGGCGCAGGCGCGCGACTTCATCGCCGAGCTCGAACGCGAGTCCGCCTTCGGCCAGCCGATCGTGACCGAGGTGCTGCCGCTGCGCGACTACTGGCCGGCCGAGGACTACCACCAGGACTTCTTCGAGCGCAACCCGAGCCAGGGTTATTGCCTGGCGGTCGCCGCGCCCAAGGTCGCCAAGCTGCGCCACGCCTTCGCCGACTGCCTGCGCGAACAGGGCGATCGCGCTATGTAGTCCAAGGATGAGCTGAGGCTGTGGGCTATTGTCCTGGTCGGTTGGATACTGGGAGCATGCTTGCCAACCCCCAGACCTACTTCGCCGAGTTGCCTGACCC
>JBDLVJ010000383.1:0-6390 GCA_039804875.1 Pseudomonadota bacterium
GCGCTGGCGCTGATCGGGTCGGTGCTGTTCGCGCTGTCGCTGCTGCGCTTCCGCGCCACCATTGCCCAGCTGGCCTGAGGTGAGTGAGGTGAGGTGAGGCGGGCGCCACGGTAGCGGCCGCGACGCGGGGGCTCAGGCGTCCGGTGCCTTGTCCGCTCTGGCTGGCGCCGGTTGCAGCGCCAGTCCGATCAGGGTCAGCGCCGCGAATCCCGACCCGGCCTGGAAGGTGGCCGCCGACCCGAGCTGCTGCCACAGCAGGCCGGCGATCAGGCTGGCCACCAGCAGCGCGATGCCGCTCAGCAGGTTGAAGAAACCGAACGCCGTGCCGCGCAGCAGCGCCGGCGCCGTGTCGGCGACCATGGCCGCCAGCAGGCCCTGGGTCATTCCCATGTGCAGGCCCCAGAGCGCCACGCCCAGCCCGAGTCCGATCCAGCCGCTGGCCCGCGCCAGCACCAGGTCGGCCGCGATCAGCATCGCCAGGCCTCCGATCAGCAGCATCCGGTGGCTCAGCCGGTCGGACAGCTTGCCACAGGGGTAGGCCGAGGCGGCATAGACCAGGTTCATGGCCACCATGACCAGCTGCACCCAGGCCACCGGCACGCCGAGCTCGGACGCACGCAGGACCAGGAAGGCTTCGCTGAAGCGTGCCAGTGTGAAGACCGCGCCGACGCCGACGACCCACCAGTAGCGGCGGTCGAGCTGGGCCAGGGCCTCGCGCCGGATCGGATTCACGGCCGGGCTGGAGCGTGCGCGCTCGGGCTCCCGGATGCCGACGAGCAGCAGCAGCACCGCCAGCAGGCCCGGGATCAGCGCGACCCAGAACACTGCCCTGAAATCGTTGGCCCAGGCCAGCATCAGTCCGGTCGCCAGCAGCGGGCCGGTGAAGGCGCCGACCGTGTCGAGCGCCTGGCGCAGACCGAAGGCGGCGCCACGGATGCTGGGCGGCGTGATGTCGGCCAGCAGCGCATCGCGCGGTGCGCCGCGCATGCCCTTGCCGATCCGGTCGATGAAGCGGGCGGCGACCACGACTCCGACCCCGTTCGCCAGCGCGAACACGGGCTTGGTCAGGGCGCCCAGCCCGTAGCCGAGCAGTGCCAGTCCCTTGCGTCGCCCGAGGTAGTCGCTCAGCATGCCCGAGAACACCTTGCTGATCAGCGCGGTCGATTCGGCCAGGCCTTCGATCAGTCCCAGCGCCAGCACGCTGATGCCGAGCGTGCCGACCAGGAACAGCGGCAGCAGGCTGTGGATCATTTCCGAGGAAATGTCCATCAGCAGGCTCACGCAGCCGAGCACCCAGACCCCGGCCGGCATCCGGGGCGTTTTCAGATCGGAGGGAAGCGACATGGCCCATTATCGGCAAGCCGGCGGCAGACTGCACTGGAGAGGATGCGGATCAGCATGGGTCACAGGCCGCGGCGTGGCCCCGGGCATCGATCTTGCGTGATGGAGAGGTTTGTCCGTTCACCTTCCGATCCATGCCCTGGCACGCCCATCTCGACCTCCAGTATCGCCGCGACCCGAGCGGCCAGACCCTGCTGCGGCACCGCCATGGCGGCCCGCTGCGCATCTTCAAGAGCCTCTATCCCGAGGGGCCGGCGGTCTGCCACAACGTGATCGTTCATCCGCCGGGCGGACTGGTGCAGGGCGACCGGCTCGAGATCGATGTCGCGGTCGCGGCGGGCGCGCATGCGCTGGTCTCGACCCCGGGCGCGACGCGCTTCTACCGCAACGCCAGCGGCGAGCCGGCCGAGCAGCGGGTGCGGCTGGCGCTGGAAGAGGGCGCGCGGCTGGAATGGCTGCCGCTCGAGACCCTGGCCTATGACGGGTGCCGCGCGCTGAACCGGGTCGAGCTCCAGCTCGCGCCGGGCGCCGAGCTGCTGGCCTGGGATGTCGTCAGCCTGGGCTTGCCAGCGGCCGGGCTGCCGTTTGCCAGCGGCTGTCTTGAGCAGCAATGGGACTGGCCCGGGGTCTGGCTCGAGCGCGCGCGGCTCGACGCCGCCGACCTGCGCCTGCTGCGCAGCCCGGTCGGCCTCGACGGCCAGAGCGCGCTGGCCACGCTGGTGCTGGCCTGCGGCACGGCGCTGACGCGCCACCGGCGCGAGGCGCTGCTGGAGGCCTGCCGCGACCTGATCGAGACCCATGCGCTGGCGCCGCGCTGCGGCGCGACCTGCCCGAACGATCGCATGCTGGTGGTGCGCGCGCTGGCCGGCCAGGTCGAGCCGCTGATGCAGCTCTGGCAGGCGCTGTGGGCGCTGCTGCGGCGCGAGGCCTGGGGCATGGCCGACGCGCCGCCGCGCATCTGGAGCGTCTGAGCCGCGCTGCTGGCCGGGGTTCTGGCATGAGGCTGGGACCGGCTGCTGTCACGGCTTGTACGCCATCTGGCGTACAGACGGTTCGGGGGGCTATCCCTAGCATGGAGACATCCGCTGCGAAACGGTCCGCCAGGGTCGGAAATGATCCACAACGGCCGGCCAGCGGCGGAAAACCCTCCAACCCCTCGAAACGGAAATCGCCATGTCCAGCCATTCCACGCGTCGCCTGACCCTCAAGACCCTGTCGGCGGCCGCCGCCGTCGCTTCCATGGGCCTGTTCGGCCTGCCGGCCCATGCCGCCGACACCATCAAGGTCGGCGTGCTGCACAGCCTGTCGGGCACGATGGCGATCTCCGAGACCGTGTTGAAGGACACGGTGCTGATGGCGATCGACGAGATCAACGCCAAGGGCGGCGTGCTGGGCAAGAAGCTCGAGCCGGTGGTGGTCGATCCGGCCTCCAACTGGCCGCTGTTCGCCGAGAAGGCCAAGCAGCTGATCGACCAGGACAAGGTCGCGGTGGTGTTCGGCTGCTGGACCTCGGTCTCGCGCAAGTCTGTGCTGCCGGTGTTCGAGGAAAAGAACAGCCTGCTGTTCTACCCGGTGCAGTACGAGGGCGAGGAACTGTCCAAGAACGTGTTCTACACCGGCGCGGCGCCGAACCAGCAGGCCATCCCCGCCGTCGAGTACCTGATGAGCAAGGACGGCGGCGAGGCCAAGCGCTTCGTGCTGCTCGGCACCGACTATGTCTACCCGCGCACCACCAACAAGATCCTGCGCGCCTTCCTGAAGTCCAAGGGCGTCGCCGAGTCCGACATCATCGAGGAGTACACCCCCTTCGGTCACAGCGACTACCAGACCATCATCGCCAAGATCAAGAAGTTCTCGTCCGAGGGCAAGAAGACGGCCGTGATCTCGACCATCAACGGCGACTCCAACGTGCCGTTCTACAAGGAACTCGGCAACGCCGGTCTGAAGGCCAAGGACGTGCCGGTGGTGGCCTTCTCGGTGGGTGAAGAAGAGCTGCGCGGCGTCGACACCAAGCCGCTGGTCGGCCATCTGGCGGCCTGGAACTACTTCATGAGCGTGAAGAACCCGGCCAACACCGAGTTCGTCAAGAAGTGGAGCGACTATGCCAAGGCCAAGAACCTCCCGGGCCACAAGGACAAGCCGCTGACCAACGACCCGATGGAGGCGACCTACATCGGCATCAACATGTGGGCCCAGGCCGTCGCCAAGGCCAAGTCGACCGATACCGACAAGGTGATCGCGGCCATGGCCGGCCAGACCTTCAAGGCGCCGGGCGGCTTCGTCAGCACCATGGACAAGGAAAACCATCACCTGCACAAGCCGGTCTTCATCGGCGAGGTCAAGGCCGACGGCCAGTTCAAGGTGGTCTGGAAGACCAAGGGCCCGGTGGTCGCCGACCCGTGGAGCGACTACATCGCCGAGAACAAGGGCAAGGCCAACGTGCCGGCCAAGAAGTAAGGCGATCGGGCCAGGTAGCGGGGTCGGGCTGCGGCCTGCCCCCGTCGCCTGGAGGCTTGAACGGGCCGCCTTGCCGCGGCCCGCTGTTTTTTCGGGAAGTCGATGATGCGACACAAGATGATGGACGTGCTGCGGCACAGCGTGCTGAGACTGGGGCTGGGCCTGAGCCTGGCCTGTGCCAGCGGCCTGCCGCTGGCCGCCCATGCCCTGACGGCGCCACAGGCGCTGGAGCTGGCCGCGGGCGAGGCCGACGAGCGGGTGGCGCAGCTGCTGCAGCTGGCCGCCGGCGACGACGCGCGCGCCCATGCGCTGATCCGCGCCCTGTCCGACGAGAGCGTGCAGGTGCAGGACGGCCAGGTGCTGATCGTCCAGGGCAGCGAGGCCATCGATGCCGTCAGCGGCGCGGTGGTCGTGCTCGGTGACAGCGCCGAGGAGGCCGTGGTCAACAACCGCCTGCGCGGCGCGCTCGACAGCGCGCTGGCCGGCATGGATCTGCTGCAGGGCGATGCCGCGCGCCAGCGCGAGGCGGCCGCCATCCTGCAGCGCGGCGCCTTCGACGAGCCGACCCCGGCCCAGCTGCCGCTGGTCGAGCGCGCGCTGTCGCCCGAGTTTGCCGCCCGGCTCGACCCGGCCGCGCGCGAGTCGCTGCAGCTGGCGCAGGCCGCGCTGCACCTGGCCAGCGCCGATCCGGCGCAACGCAGCGCCGCCGCGCGCCGGCTGGCCGGGGTCGGCCAGCCGATCGTCAAGGCGCTGCTGAGCCAGCGGCTCGAGTCCGAGACCGACCTGGCCGTCAAGACCGCGCTGAGCCAGGCCCTGAGCTCGGTCGAGCGCGCGCTGAGCACGGCCTCGGTGCTGGGCCAGATGTTCACCGGCTTCAGCCTGGGCTCGATCCTGCTGCTGGCCGCGCTCGGACTGGCGATCACCTACGGCCTGATGGGCGTGATCAACATGGCGCATGGCGAGCTGATCATGATCGGCGCCTACGCGACCTACCTGGTGCAGCTGGCGTTCCGCCACTACTTGCCGGGCGCCTTCGACTGGTATCTGCTGGCGGCGCTGCCGCTGTCCTTCCTGGCCTCGGCGCTGGTCGGCGCGGCGATGGAGCGCAGCGTGATCCGCTTCCTCTACGGCCGTCCGCTCGAGACCCTGCTCGCGACCTGGGGCATCAGCCTGGTGCTGATGCAGGGCGTGCGCAGCCTGTTCGGCGCCCAGAACGTCGGCGTCGAGAACCCGTCCTGGATGAGCGGCGGCATCACGCTGCTCGGCAGCCTGACCCTGCCCTGGAACCGCATCATCATCATCGGCTTCGCCTTCGCGGTGCTGCTGGCGGTCGCCTTGCTGATCGGCAGGACCCGGCTGGGCCTGTTCGTGCGCGGCGTGACGCAGAACCGCCCGATCGCGTCCTGCATGGGCGTCAACACGGCGCGCATCGACACCTACGCCTTCGCGCTGGGTTCGGGCATCGCCGGTCTGGCCGGCTGCGCGCTGAGCCAGGTCGGCAACGTCGGCCCGGACCTGGGCCAGAACTACATCGTCGACAGCTTCATGGTGGTGGTGCTGGGCGGGGTCGGCCAGCTGGCCGGCACGGTCTACGCCGCGCTGGGCCTGGGGCTGCTGAACAAGCTGCTCGAGGGCTGGGCCGGCGCGGTGCTGGCCAAGATCGCGGTGCTGGTCTTCATCATCGTCTTCATCCAGAAGCGGCCGCAGGGCATCTTCGCCCTCAAGGGTCGCCAGGCCTGATCCGGGAGCCATCCTCATGACAACTCAAGTTCTGACTTCCGCCCCGGGCCTGCCGGCCAAGGGCCCCCTGCTCGCGCGCGGCGGCTGGGGCGCGATCCTGGTCGCGCTGCTGGTGGTCTGCGCCGTGGCGCCGGCGCTGAACCTGCTGCTGCCCGAGGGCAGCCTGTTCCACCTGAGCGACTACATGGTCGGCCTGCTCGGCAAGATCATGTGCTACGCGATCTGCGCGCTGGCGATGGACCTGATCTGGGGCTATACCGGCATCCTGAGCCTGGGCCACGGCCTGTTCTTCGCGCTCGGCGGCTATGTGATGGGCATGTACCTGATGCGCCAGATCGGCCGCGAGGGCAGCTACCAGAGCGACCTGCCCGACTTCATGGTGTTCCTGGACTGGAAGGAGCTGCCCTGGACCTGGGCCCTGTCCGACAGCTTCGCCGCCACCTTGCTGCTGGTGGTGCTGGTGCCGGGACTGGTCGCCTTCGTGTTCGGCTACTTCGCGTTCCGCTCGCGCATCAAGGGGGTGTATTTCTCGATCATCACCCAGGCGCTGACCTTCGCCGCCATGCTGCTGTTCTTCCGCAACGAGACCGGCCTCGGCGGCAACAACGGCTTCACCGACTTCAAGCGCCTGCTCGGCATGCCGCTGGCCACGCAAGAGATGCGCATGACCCTGTTCGTGCTGACCGGCCTGACGCTGCTGGGCTGCTATTTGTTCGCGCGCTGGCTGGTCGGCAGCAAGTTCGGCCGCGTGCTGCAGGCGATCCGCGACGCCGAGAGCCGCGTGATGTTCTGCGGCTACGACCCGCTGCCCTACAAGCTGACGATCTGGGTCATCTCGGCCGTGATGTGCGG
>JBDLVJ010000384.1:0-5293 GCA_039804875.1 Pseudomonadota bacterium
CCAGCCGCTGTTCACCAATGTCGGCCAGTACCATGTCGACCCGTCATACGGCGACTTCACCACCGAGGGCCTGACCACGGCCACCCTCAGCGACGCCAGCTACGCCTTCACGGGCCATATCCCGCTGATCGGCATCCTGCCCGACGGCAGTTCGAGCCAGGCGGTCGAGTACCGGTTCCGGGTCGCCGAATACGACGCCAGCGGCACCACGCTGGGCGCGACCCTTGACGTGACCGCGTCCCTGGTGCAGCCGACCCTGATCGGCAAGCTCGAATACTGGGGCTGGAGCAGCTTGCACGGCGCCTGGACCATCCGGGCCGCCGACTACTGGGTCAACCACCCCGGCGCGACCCTCAGCATCCCCCAGCCCTCGGGCCCGGCCTTGTCGGTCGGCATCAACCAGGACATCGACCCCCAGGGCTGGATCAAGGTCCCGCGCGAGAACGACCTGGTACCGGGCGGACGCGGGCGCTTCATTCCGCTCGGCAATCTGGCCGTGCTGAAAACCGCCGAGCTGACCCACGAGGCCCATGACCTGACCCTGCCCGCGCCGGGAACGGCGGCCGGCCAGGACGTGCCGACGCCAGCCAGGTCACGCGCCCATGCCTTCAGGCTCTGGTTCGAGGCGCGCGATGCCGTCAGCCTGGCGCCGCTGCCAGGCAGCAACGCGCTCGACAAGATCGTGTTCAGCAACACCGAATACCGCTACCAGCGTCACCCGTCATGGGCTGGCGGCATCGTCAACACGAGCGCGGTGGTCTCGCTCGACATCGCGGAGCTGGTCGGGCCCGGTGGGGCGGGCTGCGGCAAGCTCGACGCCACGCTGCACGCGCTCTACACGGTCTATCACCCCTTCGTCGGCAGCGCCCGGGTCTATTTCGAGGGCAATCCGCCGCTGCCGGCCGCCACGGCGCTGAGTCTGGCGACGGGCGAGGCGGTCTCGCCGGCGGGCGGACTGACGATCGACCTCTCGGCGCTGGCGCCCTGCGCCTATGTGCTGTGGCTGGAGGCCTCGCTCAACCTGAGCTCGGGCTGGGGCCGGATCGCCGGCCACACGAGCTGGGACCACATCGCCTTCTGCAAGGGCTGAGAATCGGCCTCAGAACTTGCGCTGCCAGACCGCGGCGAAGAAGCCGTCGCTGGCGTGCAGATGCGGCCACAGGCGCAGGTAGTCGCCACGCACCAGGCTGTCGGCCGCCTCGACCCCGGCACGCGCCAGGAGTTCCCCGGCCGGCAGGGCGACGAAATCGCGCTGCGCGGCCGAGAAGGCGGCGGCGATCGCCTCGTTTTCCTGCGCCAGCAGGCTGCAAGTCGCATAGACCAGGCGACCGCCCGGCTTGACCAGGCGCGCGGCGCTCTCGAGGATGCGCGCCTGCAGCGCGGCGAGCTCGGCGATGCCGGCCTCGCTCTGCCGCCACTTGAGGTCGGGGCTGCGCCGCAGCGTGCCCAGGCCCGAACAGGGCGCATCGACCAGCACCCGGTCGGCCTTGCCGACCAGTCGGTCCAGCCGCGCGTCGCGCTCGTGCGCGATCGCCATCGGGTGGACGTTGCTCAGGCCGCTGCGCTGCAGGCGCGGCTGCAGCGCCTCGAGCCGGTGCGCCGAGCTGTCGAAGGCATAGAGCCGGCCGGTGTTGCGCATCGCGGCGCCCAGCGCCAGCGTCTTGCCGCCGGCGCCGGCGCAGAAATCGACCACCAGCTCGTTGCGCTTGGCGTCGAGCAGCAGCGCGAGCAGCTGCGAGCCCTCGTCCTGCACCTCGATGCTGCCGTCCAGGTAGCAGGGCAGCTTCTGCAGCGCCGGCTTGCTCGTCAGGCGCAGACCCCAGGGCGAGTAAGGCGTGGGCACCGATGCGATGCCGGCCTCGAGCAGTTGCTGCTCGACGGCGGCGCGCTTGACCTTGAGCGGGTTGACGCGCAGGTCGAGCGGCGCGCTGTCCTTGAGCGCGGCGACCAGCGCGTCGAAGCCGTCGCCGAGCTCGGCTTGCAGCGCGGCGGCCAGCCAGTCGGGCAGGCCGTGGCGGCAGGCCGGCGGCTGGTCGGCCGGCGGATTCGCTTCCAGCGCGCGGCAGGCATCGAGCCAGACCAGTTCCTCGGGGGTCGCGGCCTGGGCCAGGAATTCGGTCTGCTGGCGCAAGGCCAGCAGCGCCAGTGCGCGCGCCTTGGCCGACGGCGCCGGCGCGGGCTTGGCGCCCTTGGCTGGTCGAGGCGCCTTGTGGCCGGCCGACGGCAGGGCCTTCGGGGGGGGCAACTTCTTGAGCAGCCATTCGAGCAAGGGCTTCTCGCGCAGCAGCGCGTAGACGGCGTCTGCCAGCAGCGGGCGCTCGCGCGAGCCCAGGCTGCGCTGCTCGCGGCAATATTGGCTCACGGTCGCGTCGGCGGGATGGGCAAAGGTCAGGGTCTGCGCGATCAGTTCCGCGCAATGGTCAATCAAGGCTTTCGGGTGCATGGCCGGATTGTCGTTGATGGACCACGACAACGGGGGTCGGGGATAATCCGGCTCCATGTCTGACATCGTCTCTGAAGTGCGCCGCCGCCGCACATTTGCCATCATCTCCCACCCCGACGCGGGCAAGACCACGCTGACCGAAAAGCTGCTGCTGTTCTCGGGCGCGATCAACATCGCCGGCTCGGTCAAGGCGCGCAAGGCGGCGCGCCACGCCACCTCCGACTGGATGGAGATCGAGAAGCAGCGCGGCATCTCGGTAGCCTCCTCGGTGATGCAGATGGAATACCGCGACTGCGTGATCAACCTGCTCGACACCCCGGGCCACCAGGACTTCTCGGAGGACACCTACCGCGTGCTGACCGCGGTCGATGCCGCCCTGATGGTGATCGATGCGGCCAACGGCGTCGAGCCGCAGACCCGCCGCCTGCTGCAGGTCTGCCGCGCGCGCAACACGCCGATCATCACCTTCGTCAACAAGATGGACCGCGAGGTGCAGTCGCCGCTCGACGTGATGGACGAGATCGAACGCGAGCTCGGCATGACGGTGGTGCCCTTCACCTGGCCGGTCGGCATGGGCAAGCTGTTCCACGGCGTGTTCGACCGCCGCACCGACCAGATGCGAGTCTACGCGGCCGGCGAGGACCGCGCCGGTGGCGACGAGGAAGTGCTGGCCGGACTCGGCAACGCCACCTCGGCCGAGCGCTTCGGGCTCGAATGGGCGCAGGCCAAGGACGAGATGGAACTGGTCGAGGGCGCGTCGCCCCCGTTCGACGAGGCCGAGTTCCTGGCCGGACGCCAGACGCCGATGCTGTTCGGCTCGGCGATCAACAACTTCGGCGTGCGCGAGGTGCTCGACGCGCTGGTCGACCTGGCGCCGCCGCCGGGCTCCAAGCCGGCGCTGCAGCGCGTGGTCGAGCCGACCGAGCCCAAGTTCAGCGGCGTGGTGTTCAAGATCCAGGCCAACATGGACCCGGCGCACCGCGACCGCATCGCCTTCGTGCGCGTGGCCAGCGGCCATTTCACGCGCGGCATGAAGCTGAAAGTCGTGCGCAGCGGCAAGGAACTGCGCCCCAACACCGTCGTGAGCTTCCTGAGCCAGCGCCGCGAACTGCTCGACGAGGCCTATGCCGGCGACATCATCGGCATCCCGAACCACGGCGTGCTGCAGCTCGGCGACACGCTGACCGAGGGCGAGGCGCTGCAGTTCACCGGCCTGCCCTTCTTCGCGCCGGAGATCATCCGCAGCGTCGAGGTGGCCGACCCGCTGCGCGGCAAGCAGCTGAAAGCCGGCCTGACCCAGCTCGGCGAGGAAGGCGCGATCCAGGTCTTCCGTCCGATGGCCGGCTCGATCCTGATGCTGGGCGCGGTCGGTCAGCTGCAGTTCGAGGTGGTGCAGCACCGGCTGGAAGCCGAATACGGCGTCAAGGCACGCATCACGCACAGCCCGTATCAGGTCGCGCGCTGGGTCACCTGCCCGCCCGAGAACGGCGGCGAGGTCGAGCTCAAGCGCTTCATCGACGCCAACATCCACCGCATGGCCTGGGACGCGGTCGACGCACCGACCATCCTGGTCGACCATGGCGCCACGCTGCGTGCGGTCGAAGCCAACTGGCCCAAGATCCAGTTCCACGCCATGCGCGAGCACGCGGGGCTGGTGTTCCACAAGGCGATGTAAACCACAGGTCAGGACCAGTCCATGCTGCCGGTGTAAGGCCGCCGGAAGCCGGACCGGCTCCAATGGGCGGCATGAGCCCGTCCGACCTCGCCACCCGCCACCGTACCCTGACCACCCTGGCCGGCAACCGCCAGCGCCTTGACGGCGGCGCGATGTTCGGCAACGCGCCGAAAGCGCTCTGGCAACGCTGGATGCCGCCCGACGAACACAACCGCATCGTGCTGGGCTGCCGCGCGCTGCTGGTGCGCGAAGGCGGGCGCAACATCCTGGTCGAGACCGGCATCGGGGCCTTCTTCGACCCCGCGATGAAGGAGCGCTACGGCGTCGAGGAAAGCGCTCATGTGCTGCTCGACCGCCTGGCCGCGCTCGGCCTGTCGGACGCCGACATCGACGTCGTGGTGCTGACCCACCTGCACTTCGACCACGCCGGCGGCCTGCTGGCGCCCTGGTCCGAGGGTCAGCCGCCGCGACTGCTGTTTCCGAAGGCGCGCTTCGTCACCGGACAGCGCCAGTGGCGGCGCGCGAAATCCCCGCACGCACGCGACCGTGCGTCCTACATCCCCGAGCTGCTGGACCTGCTCGAAGCCAGCGGCCGGCTGGAGCTGCTGGCCGACGGCGCCACCTCGCCAACGCTGGGGCCGGACTGGCGCTTCCACGTCAGCGATGGTCACACGCCGGGACAGCTGCTGCCCGAGGTCGAGATGCCGTCCGGGCCGGTCGTCTTCGCCGGCGACCTGATCCCGGGCGCGCCCTGGGTCCATCTGCCGATCACGATGGGCTACGACCGCTTCCCCGAGGGCCTGATCGAGGAGAAGACCGCACTGCTCGAGGACCTGCTCGCACGCAATGGCCGCATCGTCTTCACGCACGACCCGGACGTCGCGCTGGGCCGCGTCAGCCGCGACGCCAAGGGCCGCTTCGGACTGAGCGAAAGCTCGGGCGAAGTCACCGACCTCGCCAACTGATGCAGGACGGGCGGCGGCTCAGCGCCCCGCAGCCAGCAACCGCTCGACCGCGCGCGGGTAGATCAGGTGCTCTTGCGTCAGCACGCGCGCGGCCAGCGTGTCGGGCGTATCGTCGGACAGCACCGGCACCACCGCCTGTTCGATGAACTCGCCATGGTCGAGCTCGGCCGTCACGCGGTGCACGGTCGCGCCGGCGAACTTGCAGCCCAG
>JBDLVJ010000385.1:0-7588 GCA_039804875.1 Pseudomonadota bacterium
CGCCGGGTTGATCGTGTACTTGGCGATGTAGCGCTTGACGCGGAAGTTGTCGTTGCGGCTGTCGCGCTCGACCGGGTCGCTCCGGCCCTCGCTGGGCGACAGCCAGCCGCGCTGCTGCTTCATCTTGTGCGCGGTCTGCCAGGTGCGGGTGATGACCTCGCCGACGCGGCCCATGGCCTGGCTGTCGCTGCTCATGATGCTGATCGCGCCGAGGTCGTGCAGGATGTCCTCGGCGGCGATGGTCTCGCGCCGGATCCGGCTCTCGGCGAAGGCCAGGTCCTCGGGGATGGCCGGGTCGAGGTGGTGGCAGACCATCAGCATGTCGACATGCTCGTCGAGCGTGTTGACGGTGTAGGGCCGGGTCGGGTTGGTCGACGAGGGCAGCACGTTGGCCTCGCCGACCACCTTGAGGATGTCGGGCGCGTGGCCGCCACCGGCTCCCTCGCAGTGGAAGGTGTGGATGGTGCGGCCCTTGAAGGCCGCCAGCGTGTCCTCGACGAAGCCGGACTCGTTGAGCGTGTCGGTGTGGATCGCGACCTGGGTGTCGGTCTCCTCGGCCACGTTGAGGCAGTTGTCGATCGCGGCGGGCGTCGTGCCCCAGTCCTCGTGCAATTTCAGGCCGATCGCGCCGGCCTCGATCTGTTCCAGCAGTCCCTGCGGCTGGCTGGCGTTGCCCTTGCCGAGGAAGCCGATGTTCATCGGAAACGCCTCGGCCGCCTGCAGCATGCGTTCCATGTACCAGGGTCCGCTGGTGCAGGTGGTCGCGTTGGTGCCGGTGGCCGGGCCGGTGCCGCCGCCGGTCATGGTGGTGATGCCGGAATAGAGCGCCTCCTCGATCTGCTGCGGGCAGATGAAGTGGATATGGCTGTCGTGGCCGCCGGCGGTGACGATCATGCCCTCGCCCGCCAGCACCTCGGTGCCGGGGCCGATCACGATGTCGACGCCGGGCTGGATGTCGGGGTTGCCGGCCTTGCCGATGGCGCAGATGCGGCCGTCGAGCACGCCGATGTCGGCCTTGACGATGCCCCAGTGGTCGATAATCAGCGCATTGGTGATGACCAGGTCGACCGCGCCCTGGGCCCGGCTGCGCTGGCCCTGGCCCATGCCGTCGCGGATGGTCTTGCCGCCGCCGAACTTGACCTCCTCGCCATGGCCGAGCGGGCGGCCCTGGGCATCACGCAGGCCGCCGCCAGCGGCCAGGGTGTAGTCGCGCTCGACCTCGATCAGCAGATCGGTATCGGCCAGGCGCACGCGGTCGCCCACGGTGGGGCCAAACATGTCGGCATAGGCGCGGCGGGAAATGGTTGCCATGGATGTCCTTGTTCTCAGGCCGCGGCGAGGGGGGCGCGGGAATCGAGCGCGCCGTTGACCAGGCCCCGGAAACCGGTCGCGATGCGCTCGCCAGCGTAATCGACCAGTTCGACCGTGCGCTGCTGGCCGGGCTCGAAGCGCACGGCGGTGCCGGAGGCGATGTTGAGCCGCATGCCGTGCGCGGCCGCGCGGTCGAAGTCGAGCGCGCCGTTGGTCTCGGCGAAGTGGTAGTGGGAGCCGACCTGGATCGGCCGATCGGCGGTATTGCGGACCACCAGCGTCAGGCTACGGCGGCCGGGGTTGAGCAGCAGCTCGCCGTCTTCGAGCAGGTATTGGCCCGGGATCATGGCGCTGCTCACTTAGCGCCTGGACCAGAGCGAGACGACCAGCGCGATCACCAGCACGGCGACGAAGCCCAGCACGTCGGTCGCGTGCCAGTGCGAGCCGAGCAGGCCGTGGCCGTCATGGGCCAGCACGGCGCTGGGAGCGGAGACGGCGATCGCGGCCATCAGGGGGATCAGCGGAGAGGGCATGGGGGCGTGCTCGCGGTGGATAGGTTGAATCAGGCGATCGGCTGGTGCACCGTGACCAGCTTGGTGCCGTCGGGAAAGGTGGCCTCGATCTGGATGTCGGGGATCAGCTCGGGGATGCCGTCCATCACGTCGGCCCGGCTCAGGATCTCGCGGCCCGCGCTCATCAGCTCGGCCACGCTCTTGCCGTCGCGCGCGCCCTCCATCACGGCGGCGCTGATCAGCGCGACCGCCTCCGGGTAGTTCAGTTTCAGTCCGCGCGCGCGCCGGCGCTCGGCCAGCAGGGCAGCGGTGAAGATCAGCAGCTTGTCTTTTTCGCGCGGGGTCAGGTCCATGGGTGGCCTTTTGCAAGAGCCGTGCCCGCCGCGCCGCACGGGGACCGCGCGGTGGCACGAAAGCTGCACGAGCCCGGCGGTGAACCGCCCCCCGATACCGCCGGATAACGCGCAGGCCGCCGCCCCGCAACGCATCGTCAAGCTCAGGCGCGACTACAACCGCTGGGTCGCCAGCGAGACGCTGGAGGACTACGCGCTGCGCTACACGCCGCAGCGCTCGCGCATCGGCTCGGAATGGCGGGTCGCCAACACCGCCTTCAGCGTCGCCTCGTTCCTGGTGCTGGAGGCGGTCGGCGCCACGCTGCTGGTCCAGTACGGCTTCGTCAACGCGGTCTGGGCCATCCTGAGCGCCGGGCTGCTGATCTTCCTGGCCGGGCTGCCGATCAGCGTCTACGCGGCGCGCCACGGCGTCGACATGGACCTGCTGACGCGCGGCGCCGGCTTTGGCTACATCGGCTCGACGCTGACCTCGCTGCTCTACGCCTCGTTCACCTTCATCTTCTTCGCGCTCGAGGCGGCGGTGATGGCCTATGCGCTCGAGCTCGCGCTCGGCATCCCGCCGGCCTGGGGCTATCTGATCTGCGCGCTGGCGGTGATTCCGCTCGTGCTGCATGGCATCGCCGCGATCAGCCGCTTCCAGGTCTGGACCCAGGCGCTCTGGCTGCTGCTGATGCTACTGCCCTATGGCGCGGTCTGGATGCTCGAACCTGGTGCATGGACCGGCATCACGCACTACCCCGGGGAATCGGGTCAGGGACGGGTCTTCGACTGGCACCTGTTTGGTGCCGGCCTGACCGTCGGCGTGGCGCTGATCACGCAGATGGGGGAGCAGGCCGATTACCTGCGCTTCATGCCGGCGCCGCAGCCGGGCCGGCGCCTGCACTGGTGGCTGGCGGTGCTGGCCGGCGGGCCGGGCTGGGTGCTGCCGGGCGTGCTCAAGATGCTGGGCGGCGCGGTGCTGGCCTGGCTGGCGCTGTCGAACATGGTGTCGGCCGAGCGCGCGGTCGATCCGAACCAGATGTACCTGACGGCCTGGGAAACCCTGTTGCCCTACCGCTGGGCGGTCTGGGCCACCGCGCTGTTCGTCGTGCTGTCGCAGCTCAAGATCAACGTCACCAACGCCTATGCCGGCTCGCTGGCCTGGAGCAACTTCTTCTCGCGCCTGACGCACAGCCACCCGGGCCGGGTGGTCTGGGTGCTGTTCAACGCCGCGATCGCGCTGATGCTGATGGAGATGGACCTGTTCCAGGCGCTGGGCGATGTGCTCGGGCTCTATGCCAACCTGGCGATCGCCTGGATCATGACGGTGGTGGCCGACCTCGTGATCAACAAGCCGCTGGGCTGGTCGCCACCCGGCATCGAGTTCCGGCGCGCCTACCTGTACGACATCAACCCGGTCGGCGTCGGCGCGATGCTGCTGGCCTCGCTGCTGTCGATCAGCGCCCACCTGGGCCTGTTCGGCCCGACGGCCCAGGCCTTCTCGGCCCTGGTCGCAATGGCGACCGCGCTGATCGCCTCGCCGCTGATCGCCCGGGCCACGCGGGGCCGCTACTACCTGGCGCGCGCGCCCGAGGCCGACGCCGGCCAGGACGACGGCATCAGCGCAGCCGGCTGTGCCGGTGCGGGCTGTATCGGTTCAGGCTGTGCCGGGGCTGGCGGCGGTCAGGCGGGTCAGGCGGTGCCGAGGCTGGTGCGCTGCGTGGTCTGCGAGCGCGAGTACGAGGCGCCCGACAGCGCCTACTGCCCGGCCTACCAGGGCCGGATCTGCTCGCTGTGCTGCACGCTCGACGCGCGCTGCGGCGACCGCTGCAAGCCGCACGCCAGCCTGGCGGTGCAATGGACCGGGGCGCTGCGCTGGCTGACGCCGCGCCGCTGCTGGCCGCATCTGGACGGCGGACTGGCGCATTACCTGCTGCTGATGCTGGTGGTCGCGCTGCTGCTGGCCGGCCTGCTGGGCCTGCTCTACCGCCAGGAGTGGAGCGGGCTGACCGAGCTGCCGGCCACGCCCGATTCGCTGGACGCGCTGCGGCGGGCGCTGCGCGCGGGCTACGCCAAGATCTATGCGGCGCTGCTGCTGGCGTTCGCGATCGTGGCCTGGTGGCTGGTGCTGACGCACAAGAGCCGCGCCGTCGCCCAGCAGGAATCGAACCGCCAGACCGGCCTGCTGCTGCGCGAGATCGAGTCGCACCACCACACCGACCTGCAGCTGCAGCAGGCGCGCCAGGTCGCCGAAGCGGCGCGGGCCCAGGCCGACCAGGCCAACCAGGCCAAGACGCGCTACATCAGCAACATCAGCCACGAGCTGCGCACGCCGCTCAACAGCATCCTGGGCTACGCGCAGCTGCTGCAGCAGGACGGCGAGCTCGGCCAGCAGCGCGCGCACGCGATCCGCGTCATCCTGCGCGGTGGCGAGCATCTGCTGTCGCTGATCGAGGGCACGCTCGACATCGCGCGCATCGAGTCCGGCAAGCTCGCGCTGCAGCAGGGCCCGGTCGATCTGCGCGCGCTGCTGCAGGAGGTGGCGCAGATGTTCGAGCTGCAGGCCGCGGCCAAGGGCCTGCGCTTCGGCTTCGACGGCCCCGAGCACTGGCCGGCCGCCGTGCGCAGCGACGAACAGCGGCTGCGCCAGATCCTGATCAACCTGCTGGGCAACGCGGTCAAGTTCACCAGCCGGGGCGAGGTCAGGCTGACGCTGCGCCACGCGCGCCAGATGGCGACCTTCGAGATCGTCGACACCGGCCCCGGCATCGCGCCGGCCGAACTGGCGCGGGTGTTCGAGCCCTTCGCGCGGGCGGCGAGCGCGGCGACCGCCAGCGCGCCCGGCTCGGGCCTGGGCCTGACGATCGCCCGCATGCTGGCCGAGCTGATGGGCGGCGAGCTCAGCGCGCAAAGCGAGCCTGGCCGTGGCACCACCTTCCGCCTGCGCCTGTTCCTGCCCGAACTGCATGCCCGACCGGCCGGCGCCCTGCGGGTGACCGGGCCGGCGCGGACCCAGGCTGGCGACGCCGCCGGCTACGTAGGACCGCGCCGGCAACTGCTGGTAGTCGACAACGAGGAGGCCGACCGCCAGCTGCTGGCGCGCTGGCTCGAGCCGCTGGGCTTCGCGGTCAGCCTGGCGACCCAGGGCGAGGACGCGCTGGCCCAGCTGCGGGCGGGCCTGCGACCCGACGCCATCTTCATGGACCTGGCGATGCCGGGCATGGACGGCTGGGAGACGCTGCGCCATGTCCAGGCGCTGGACCTGCAGCCGGCGCCGGCGCTGGCGATCGTCTCGGCCAATGCCTTCGACCGGGGACTGGACAACGACATCGGCCTGCCGCCCGAGGACTTCCTGGTCAAGCCGGTGCGGCGGCTGGACCTGCTGGACTGGCTGCAACGCCGGCTCGACCTGCAGTGGCGGCACAAGACCGAGGCAGACATCGGCGCCGATCCGGCAGCGAGCCAGGGTCCGGCTGCCGCCAGCGCGGCCCCGCTGACCGCCCCGGCAGGCAAGGGACTGCCCGCCGAGGCGACCGACAGCCTGCTCGAGCTCGCGCGGCTGGGCTACTACCGCGGCTTCGTCCAGCGTGCCAGCGCGCTGCAGGCCAGCCACCCCGAATGCGCGGACTGGCTGGCGCGGCTGCAGGCGCTGGCGCGCGAATTCCGTTTCGAGACCATCGTCGCCGCGCTGCAGCCGCAGCCGGCGACAGGAGACCCCCCGTGCACCCTGCCCCCCTGAACGCCGACCCGGACGACGCCGTCGTGCTGCTGGTCGATGACATGCCCGACAACATCGCGCCGCTGCACGACGCGCTCGACGCCGCCGGCTACACGGTGCTGGTCGCGCTCGACGGCCAGTCCGCGCTGGCGCGCGCCGCCCAGGCCCGGCCCGACGTGATCCTGCTCGACGCGCTGATGCCCGGCATCGACGGCTTCGAGGTCGCGCGCCGGCTCAAGGCCGACCCCGAGCTGGCGCAGATCCCGATCCTGTTCATGACCGGACTGACCGAGACCGAGCATCTGGTCAAGGCGCTGGCGGCCGGCGGGGTCGACTACGTGACCAAGCCGGTCAAGCCGCTCGAGGTGATGGCACGCATGGGGGTGCACCTGCGCGCGGCGCGCCAGGCCCGGCTCGGCGCGCTCGAACGCCAGCAGGCGCGCAACGCGCTCGACGCCTTCGGCTACGCGACCATCACGGTGCGCGCGCGCGACGGCCGGCTGATGTGGCAGACCCCGCTGGCGCGCGAGCTGCTGCGGCGCCATTGCGGCACCGAATCGCCGCTGACGCCCGAACCGGTGCTGCAATGGCTGCGCCGCCACCTGCCCGAGGCGCAACGCCAGCTCGAGCCGCCGCGCCTGCACCTGGACCAGGGCTCGCAGCGGCTGACCTTCCGGCTGCACCGCCGCCTGGGCGAGGCCGAATGCTCGGACGACAGCCCCGAGGGCGAATGGCTGATCGTGATGGAGGAAAGCTCGGACGGCAGCGCGATAGAGGCGCTGGTCGGCGCCTTCGGCCTGACCGCGCGCGAGGCCGAGGTGCTGTACTGGGTCGCGCAGGGCAAGATCAACCGCGACATCGCCGACATCCTGGGCGCCAGCCCGGCCACGGTCAAGAAGCACCTGGAGCGCATTCACGGCAAGCTCGGGGTCGAGACCCGGACCGCCGCCGCCGCGATGGCGGTGAACCGGGTGCGGGCGCTGCAGCGCAGCGTCTAGAGCGTCGCCACAAGTCTGGATTTTGTGCAATGATTGCACATAAAATCCAGGCATGCCCCTGTTGCACCGCCTGCCCAACTGCAAGATCGAGATTCGGACCCGTGACCATCTGCCGCCCCATGTGCATGTGCTGCTCAAGGACGGCCGCGAGGTACTGGTGCATTTGGAAGACGGCAAGCTGGTCATGCGACAGAAGGTGCGCGGCATTGAGATTGCCGAGGCGCTGGACTGGATCGCCGCGCGCGCCCCGGAACTGATTGAACGCTTCAAGGAGCTGCAACAATGAACCGAGACCCCTTCCGCCTACAAGCGGTGACCGCCTTGCCAGATCAGTCGCTTCACCTGGTTTTCGAGGACGCCTTTGAGGCGAACGTCAGACTGGGCGACTGGATTGCCAACACGAGCGCCCTGCAGGCGCTGACCGACCCCGCGCTGTTCTCCCAGGCCCATGCGGGCGAATGGGGCACATCCGTGCAATGGATCACGGACGAACTGGAACTGGGAGCCGACAACCTGCGTAACCTGGCCATCGAGCAAGCGGGGGGCATCGGCCACGAGCGCCTCTGGGTCTGGATGCATGAATGTGGTCTGACCCAACAGCAAGCCGCCGATGCGGTGGGCATCTCGCGCCGGATGCTCAACTACTACCTGTCGGGGTCCAGGCCCATCCCCAAGACGGTATGGCTGGCCTGCAAGGGCTGGAAGGCCGAGCAAGCG
>JBDLVJ010000386.1:0-4949 GCA_039804875.1 Pseudomonadota bacterium
CAGGCCATCAGCGTCAGCGTGACGACGCGCAGGAAGTCGCCCGCGACAGGATAGAGCTGTAGCGCCAGGCCCGGACCGCCAACCTGCAGCAGCCCGACCAGGTCGCGCAGCTGCTCCAGGCCCGTGCGCGCCCGCGCCGCAGCGGCCGAATCGAGGCCAGCCAGGTCCTGCCCGAGCCCGCCCAGCATCGCGAGCAGGCCCGCGCCCTGGTCGGCCAGCACCTTGCGAAACAGCAGGTCCTGGGCCTGGATCTCGTTGGTGCCCTCGTAGATCATCGCCACGCGCGAATCGCGCACGATCTGCTCGATGCCCCATTCGCGCACATAGCCGTGGCCGCCGAAGACCTGCAGGCAGTCGCTGCCGCCGTGAAAGGCCTGGTCGGTCCAGCTCGCCTTGAGCACCGGGGTCACCAGCGCGCACCACTGATGGGCCTGCTGGCGTGACGCGGCATCGGGGTGATGCTTGGCGACATCGAGCTCAAGCGCGGTGCGGTAGGCCAGCACGCGGCCGGCATCGACCCAGGCGCGCTGGGTGTCGAGCAGGCGCTGCACCGCCGGATGTTCGATGATCGGGTCGGCCGGCTGGGACGGATCGAGCCGCACTGGCGCGCGCATCTGGCGCCGCTCGCGGGCGTAGCCATCGGCCTTCTGCCAGGCGGCGTCTAGCAGGCCCACGCCCTGCAGCGCGACATGCAGGCGGGCGGCGTTCATCATCAGGAACATCGCGTTGAGCCCCTTGCCGAGCTCGCCGACCAGCCAGCCACGCGCCTCGTCGAAGCGCATGACGCAGGTCGGGCTGCCGTGCAGGCCCATCTTCTCCTCGATGCGCTCGCAGACCACCGCGCTGCGCGTGCCATCCTGGTAGAACTTCGGCACCAGGAACAGCGACAGGCCCTTGGGGCCGGGCGGGCTGTCGGGCAGGCGCGCCAGCACCAGATGCACGATGT
This sequence comes from Pseudomonadota bacterium, assembly GCA_039804875.1. GTDB lineage: Bacteria > Pseudomonadota > Gammaproteobacteria > Burkholderiales > Burkholderiaceae_C > Malikia. The sequence continues at coordinate 947 of JBDLVJ010000386.1, forward strand.
TGTCGGTCAGGTCGTGCTCGCCGCCCGAGATGAAGATCTTGGTGCCGCTGATTGAATAGCTGCCGTCGGATTGCGCCAGCGCCTTGGTGCGGGCCAGGCCGAGGTCGCTGCCGGCATGCGGCTCGGTCAGGCACATGGTGGCCAGCCACTCGCCAGTGACGAGCTTCTCGAGGTAGCTGGCTTTCAGCTCCGGGCTGGCATGGTGCTTGATGCATTCGTAGGCACCGTGCAGCAGGCCGGGCGCCATGGTCCAGCCCAGGTTGGCCGCGCTCAGCCACTCGTAGAGCACCATCTCGAGCACGGTCGGCAGGCCCTGGCCGCCGTCCTCGGTCGCGCCCGACAGCGCCGGCCAGCCGGCCTGCCAGAAGGCCTGGTAGGCCGCGCGCGCGCCGGGCGGCATGGTCACCGCGCCGTCCTTGAAACGCGCGCCGATCTCGTCGCCGTCACGGTTCAGCGGCGCGACCACCTCGCCGACGAACTTGCCGGCTTCTTCCAGCACCTGGCGCAGCAGGTCAGGGTCGGCGTTGTCGGCCAGCGCCGGCAGCTGGGCCAGGCGGTCCTGGGCTTGCAGGACGTCGAACAGGATGAAGCCGATGTCGGCGGCTTGGGGGCGGTAGGCGTTCATGACGGGGCCTTGGATGACATGCCGCGATCGCGGCGGCGGATATTCAGGAATTCAGCGCGGGGGCCGGGCCTCGGCCCCCGCATGGGCAGGATCAGGAGTCGGCCGAGAAGCCGATTTCCTTGACGATGCCGCGCCACTGGTCGGCGTCGGCTTTCAGCCAGGCGGCCAGCTGGTCGGGCGTCGAGGACTGCACCTCCATGCCGACCTGGGCCATGCTGTCGATCAGGTCCTTGCTGGCCAGGGCCGGTTGCAGATAGGCGGCGGCGCGGCGACGCACCTCGGGCGTGGCCTTGGCCGGCAGGAAGAAGCCGTACCACTCGCGCACCGCGATGTCGATGCCCTGTTCCTTGAAGGTCGGCACCTCGGGCGTGAAGGGCGAGCGCTGCGGGCCCGAGGTGGCCAGCAGGCGCAGCCGGCCCGACTTCAGGTGCGGCAGGTAGTCGCCCACCGGCGAGCACATCGACGACACCTGGCCGCCCAGCAGGTCCTGGATGCCGGGCGCCGAACCCTTGTACGGCACATGCTGCATGCCGGCCTTGGACAGCTTGTTGAACAGCGCCGCCGTCAGGTGCGGGATCGAGCCGGCGGCGGGCGAGGCAAAGTTGGCCCGGTCCGGGTTGGCCTTGGCCCAGGCCACGAAATCCTTGATGGTCTTGATGCTGGCAGGCACGGCCGGACCGACACCGAAGCCGTGGCTGAAGAAGCAGGCCACCGAAACCGGCGCCAGGTCGTCCAGCGTGTAGGGCAGCTTGGCGTAGGTGAAGGGATAGACCGACAGCATCGACGAGGGCGTCAGCAGCAGCGTGCTGCCGTCGGCCGGCGCGGTCTTGAGCGCGCTGATCGCGATCTGTGCGCCGGCGCCCGGCTTGTTCTCGACGATCACGTTGCTGGCATAGCCGCCGCGCAGCTTGTCGGCGACACGGCGCGACAGGGCATCGGTGGTGCCGCCCGGCGGGAAGCCGACCAGGATCTTGGCCATGTCCAGGCCGCTCTGGGCCTGGGCGGCCAGCGGCAGGCCGAAGGCCGACAGGGCGGCGGATCCCAGCAGGGATTGGGTGAAGGCGCGTCGGGTAGTCATTCTTGTCTCCTGATTGGTTCTGATCGATGGCGGATTGGCGGGAAGAGTCAGCTGCACATGGCCTTGATGTCCTCGGGGATCGGGATCGCCTTGATGCGGTCCGGGTCCTCGGGCGGGTGGACGACGAAGGCACGGGTCTCGGTGCCCTCGCACAGCACCTCGTCGCCGCGCTTGACCACATGCTTGTGGATGTAGACCTTGTCGCGCCACTCGATGATGCTGGTGTGGATCTGCAGCCGCTCGCCATAGGTGGCCGGACGCATGAACTTGGTGTGGATCTCGAGCAGCGGGTTGCCGATGATGCCGCGCGTCTTCTTGAGCTCGCGCCAGGGCGGCAGGCCGCATTGGCGGAAGAAGTTCAGCGAGGCGCCGTCCATCCACTTCGAGTAGTTGGGGAAGAACACGATGCCGGCGGGGTCGCAGTCGCCGAACATCACCTCGACTTCATAGACGATGGTCTTGCTCATGGGAGGATCCTGTGGTCGTTGGAGGGAATCAGCGCGGCGCCAGGCGCAGCGCGCCGTCGAGCCGGATCGTCTCGCCGTTGAGATGGCCGTTGCTCACGATGTGGCAGGCCAGTTCGGCGAACTCGCTGGGCTTGCCCAGGCGCGAGGGGAAGGGAATGCTCGCCGCCAGCGAAGCCTGCACCGGCTCGGGCAGGGTGCCCATCAGCGGGGTCGCGAACAGGCCCGGCGCGACGGTGCAGACCCGGATGCCGTACTGCGCCAGGTCGCGCGCCATCGGCAGCGTCATGCCGACCACGCCGCTCTTGGAGGCGCTGTAGGCCTGCTGGCCGACCTGGCCGTCGAAGGCGGCGACCGAGGCGGTGAACACGATCACGCCGCGCTCGCCATCCTCCATCGGCTCGGCCTTGGCGCAGGCGGCGGCGAACAGGCGCGCGACGTTGTAGCTGCCGATCAGGTTGACGTTGACCACCTTGGCAAAGTCCTCCAGCGGCGCCGGGCTGCCGTCGCGGGCGATCACGCGCTTGGCGGTGCCGATGCCGGCGATCTGCATCAGGATGCGCGCCGGGCCATGGGCGGCGGCGGCGGTCTCGATCGCGGCCTGCGCGCTGTCCGGGCTAGTCACGTCGCACAGCAGCGCGATGCCGCCGATGTCCTCGGCGACGCGGCGCGCGTTGTCGAGATTGACATCGAGCACGGCGACCTTGGCGCCCAGGCGCGCGAGTTCGCGCGCGGTGGCTTCGCCGAGGCCGGAGCCACCGCCGGTCACGAGCGCGGCTTGTCCTTGGATGTTCATCTGTCTGGTTCCTTTCGTTGTCGGAGTGGGGCTGCGGGAGCAGGCATTCAGCTTACTGCGGGTTCTCGATCAGCAGCGCGATGCCCTGGCCACCGCCGACACAGGCGCTCGAAATGCCGTAGCGCTGGCCCGAACGCCGCAGTTCGCGCGCCAGCGTCAGCGTCAGGCGCACGCCGGTGGTGGCCAGCGGATGGCCCAGCGCGATCGCGCCGCCGTTGACGTTGAGGCGGCTCAGGTCCAGGCCCAGCTCGCGGCCCACGGCCAGGGTCTGCGCGCCCTGGGCCTCGTTGATCTCGAAGCGGCCGATGTCGGCCAGTGTCAGGCCGGTGCGCTCGAGCAGCAGGCGGATCGCTGGCGCCGGGCCGATGCCCATGATCTCGGGTGGCACGCCGACCACGGCGGCGGCGACCACGCGCGCCAGCGGCTTCTTGCCGTTGGCCTTGACATAGTTGCCCGAGGCCACCACGCAAGCCGCTGCCGCGTCGACCAGTGCGGCGCTGTTGCCGCCGGTCTGCACGCCACCCTCGTAGACCGGGCGCAGCTTGGCCAGCACCTCGACCGGCGAGATCCGGGCGTGGGTGTCGGCGCTGACCTCGGTCAGCTTGCCCTGCAGCTTGATGCCGCGCGGCTGGTAGCCCTCGAGCTCGAACTTCTCGCTCACGATCGGCACGATCTCGCCGGCATGGAAGCCGCTTTGCTGCGCCGCGACCGCCTTGGCGAACGAGTCGCTGGCGAACTGGTCGACCTCCTCGCGCGTGATGCCGTATTTCTTCGCCAGGTTCTCGGCGGTCTGGATCATGTTGATGCCAGCGGCCGGGTCCTTGAGCGCCTCCCACATATAGTCCTTGAAGCCGACCGGCGCACCGAGCTTGAAGCCGGTACGGTGGTCGAAGGCGGCGATGGGGTTGCGCGTCATGCTCTCGGTGCCGACGACGAGCGCGGCGTCGCAGGCGCCGGCTTCGATTTGCTCGCCGGCCTGGCGGAACAGCTCGAAGCCGGTGCCGCAGATGCGTTGCGCCATCAGCGCCGGCACCTGTTGC
>JBDLVJ010000387.1:0-3678 GCA_039804875.1 Pseudomonadota bacterium
GTCGATCAGGCCGGCGCGACCATGAGCGAGGTGGTGGCGGGCATCAAGCGCGTGACCGACATCATGGCCGAGATCAGCACGGCCAGCGCCGAGCAGAGCTCGGGCGTGGTGCAGGTCGGCGAAGCCGTGATGCAGATGGACCAGGCCACGCAGCAGAACGCCGCCCTGGTCGAGCAAATGGCCGCCGCCGCGTCCAGCCTGAAGGATCAGGCGCGGGAACTGGTGCAAACCGTCTCGGTCTTCAAGCTGGGCCATCACGCCGTCGGTGCGGGCCTGGTGCGGTCGCCGTCGAACCGCTTCGCCGCGCCGTAGGTCCACGCTTCCGCGCGCCACGCTGCGGCGCCGAGCAGGGGGAAACCTTCCGAGTCCTCAGCGGTCCGCGCAGGGGCCTCGGGCCAGGGCCCAGGCGAACGCCGTCCCGTCCGGCGCATCGGGCCAGTGGGCCAGGCTGACCGAGAGTTGGCAGGCCTCTAGCCGCTGCTGGCGCGCGGGCGTCCATTCCTCCAGTGGCAGGCCCAGGCATTTGCCGGCGGCCTCCATGCCGGCCCAGTCTTGCGCGAACCGTCGCGCCCGCGCGGTCGCTTCGAGCCTGGCCAGCCTGGGCACGGCCAGCGGGCCCAGGTAGAGCCGCGCCACGCCTTCCCAGTCCGGCAGCGGGGCGACCGCCGCCAGGTCGAGGCCGAGACGGGCGCCCGCGCAGAGTCCGACCAGCGCCAGGTCGCCGCAGTAGCTCAGGCTTGGCGTCAGGCGCAGGCCTTTCCAGCGCGCCTCGACGGCGGGCGCCTGACCCGGGGCGAACCGCAGCGGCACCTCGGCCATGGGTCGCCGCAGGTAATGGGCCAGCTGCTGGCGCAGCAGTTGACGCGCGGCCTCGCGCACAGGCACGGCGTCTGCCTGGCAGATCCAGACCAGCGGCTGGCCCGCGACCAGCGCGGGCCGTTCGCGCGCCGCCAGCAGTCGCGGCGCCATCAGGCCCGCCAGGCGCGTGCCGGCGAGCCGGTCCAGCTGCTGTTGGCCGGCAGGGACTCACCCTTCATGACCAGTGACAGCGGGCCGAGCTGGACCTGGTCGCCCAGCACCGTGTCGTAGAGCACCGTGCTGCGCGTGCCCAGCGTGACCCGTTGGCCGATCTGGATTCGACCGATCTTCATGATCCGGTCCTCGAACAGGTGGGTCTGCGGTCCCGACCAGGCGTTGAGCTCGCTGTCGTCGCCGATGCTGACGCAATCGAACTCGGTCATGTCGGTCGTGTCGAGATAGACGCCGCTGCCGATCCTGACCCCGAGCAGGCGCAGCGCCATCGGCAGCATGGGCGTGCCGCGCAGGTGCTCGAGGAAATTGGGCACGGCGATCGATTCATAGACGCTGGTCAGCGCCTCGCTGAGCCAGACGAAAGGCGTCCACATCGGCGCGGCGCGTGGCCGGTAGCGCCCGATCGCGAGCCACTTGAGCGCGAGCACGAACAGGAAGCTGCCGATGCCGTAGCAGATGCCGGCCAGTCCGAGCTCGAACACCAGCCGCGGCCAGTCGCCCTCGGCGGCGACCGACATCTCGGCGCCCACGATCACGTAGCCGGTTCCGATCACGAGCGCCAGCGGCAGCAGGATGCGCGCGGCCTCGACCAGCGCGCGCCCGAGCCGACGCCCGGGCGAGGGACGGAAGGTCAGCTCGTCGGGGAAGCCGCTCAGGGTCTCGCGCGCGGGCAGCTCGAATCCCGGCGAGCCGACCCAGGTCTGGCCGGGCTGCATCTGCTCGGTCGCTGGTGCCTTGGATTGCACGCCGATCAGCACGTCGTGCGGCAGCGTGGTGCCGTCCGGTATGTAGGCGCCGTTGCCGACGAAGCTGCGCTGGCCGATCACCGTGTAGTCGACCGACATCCAGCCGCCATCGACCTCCTCGTCGCCTAGCATGACGGCGTCGGCGATGAAGCAGTCGTCACCGAGCGTCAGCATGTCGGGGATCAGGCCCATGGCGGTCGAGATCTCGGCGTTGCGTCCGATCTTGGCCCCGAGCAGCCGATACCAGAGCGGCGCGTAGACGGTGGCATAGACGCCGTGCAGCACATGCAGGCTGGCGACCTGGATCTGGTTGGCCAGCCATTTCCGGCAGTACAGATTGCTGTGCACCGGCCAGCTGCCGGGGTGCAGCTTGGGCAGCACGGCCCAACGGATCGCGGCCGCGATCAGCGCCGTGCCGACGATCAGCAGCGCGCTGGCCGGTAGCGCCATCAGGGCGTAGTGCAGCACCGCCGGTAGATAGCCGTAGGCTTCCAGCGAGGGGGCCTGCACCCGTTCCTCGATCGCATCGATCAGCGTGAAAGCCGGGAAGATCGGCAGGAAGAACAGCACCGAGGTCAGCGCGGCGCCGAGCGAGAAGAACAGGGCTTCGCCCGTCCGCCGCCAGCGGCTCACCGGGGGGCGCGCGGCCCGTTCATCGGGCGACCACTGTCGCTGCCAGCGGGCCGGGGCGCCGTCCCAGAGCTCGTACGCGCCGATGCGCCCGCCGCGCGCCAGCGCGGCCAGGCCTTCGAGACGGCCGTGGGAGGCGATCGCGCTGTCGCCTTCCATCACGGCGTAGGAGCCGACATAGGCCTCGGGGCCGATCTCGATCGCGCCGATCACCAGTTCGCCGCGTTCGACGCGCACGTTCTCGAGATTGACGTTGGAGCCGATGCTGGCGCCGTCGCCGATGCGCAGCAGGTGCGGCTGCCGCACGGTGACCGAACCGATCACGACATCCTGGCCGATCCGCGCGCCCATCGCGCGCAGGTAGCCGTTGTAGAGCGAACTGCCCGACAGCAGGTAGGCCGGAGCGATCTGGTGCAGGCGGTCGGCCAGCCACCAGCGGAAGTAGCTGCCGCCCCAGAGCGGGTAGCGCCCGGCCGGCAGGCCGCGCAGCAGCAGCTGGCTGCCGAGCGCGGCCACGCCCAGGCTCAGCAGCTGACTGCCGAGGAAGACCAGCACCGAGGCCAGCACCGCCGACGCGACGCTGTCGCCGGGTTCGCCGGTGTAGTAGTGGTAGGCGAAGAAAGGGGCCAGCCAGTTCATGATGTGCAGCGCGATCAGGGCCGGCAGCACCACGGCTTGCGCGAGACCGCAGAGCCAGCGGCGCGCGCGCGGCGCCACCGCGAAGGCCGCCGCCGGCGTTGCCGACGCGGCCGGTGCCATGCCGGCCTGCATCGCGGCGGCAATCGCCGCGATCCGGCGCTGGCCGTACACATCGTTGACCGTCATGTGGGCGAAGCGCGAGTCCTCGCGCAGCGCCGAGACCAGGCGCGCCGCCAGCAGTGAATGGCCGCCGAGGTCGTCGAAGAAGTCCGAGTGGCGGCGCAGCGGCAGGCCCGGGAAAAAGCGCGCCAGCGCGGCGAACAGCGCGGTTTCGGCGTCGGTCTCGGGCAGGTCGGACTCGGCCTGCTCGGAGGCGGTCGCCGGGCTCATCGGCAGGGCGCGCAGGGCCTTGCGATCGACCTTACCCGAGGTCAGGCGCGGGATCGACTCGACCAGCTCGAAGCGGCTCGGCACCATGTAGGGCGGCAGCGTCTCGCGCAGGTGGGCGCGCAGTGGCGTGATCGATGACAACGGGCCACGGCCCTGGACCAGGTAGGCCACCAGTTGCTCGATGCCGTCGACCGGCTTGAGCACCACCGCGGCGGTGCCGTTGGCCAGCTGCCGGTTCAGC
>JBDLVJ010000388.1:0-9007 GCA_039804875.1 Pseudomonadota bacterium
CAGCTGGTGCCGCGCCGCCAGGCCGGCGCGATGATCCACGGCGCCGAGGCCTGCCGCGCGCATGTGCTGGCGATGCTCGAGGCCGGCGCGCTGATCGCGATCGACGGCCAGCGGCTGCCCACGCCGATCGACAGCCTCTGCGTGCACGGCGACGGGCCGGACGCGGAGGCTGCGGTCGACGCGATCCGCACCGGCCTGGCGGCTGCAGGCGTGGCGGTGCGCGCCTTCTAGCGGTTGAGTTTCAACACGTTGTTCCCGAGCAGGCGCCCGCCCCGCCGGGCTCAGAGCATGCGCGCGATCAGCGCACCTTCGCTCGGCCCCTCCAGCGGCACCCAGACCCGCACCGGGCTGCCCGGGGCGACCTCGACCGGCGCGCCCTCCAGGCTGGTCATGCGCTCGAGCCTGACGCGGCGGTTGCCCGAGGGGTGGATGACCTCGAGCGTGTCGCCGACCGCGAAGCGGTTCTTGGTCTCGACCTCGGCCCAGCCGTCCTCGCGCACGCTTCTCACCTCGCCGACGAACTGGCTGCGGTGCGCCACCGAGTGGCCGGTGATGTAGTTCTGGTAGTCCTGGCTCGGGCGGCGCTCGAGCAGGCCGCCGGTGTAGCCGCGGTTGGCCAGGCCTTCGAGCTCGAGCAGCAGCTCGGGATTGAAGGGCCGGCCGGCCACCGCGTCGTCGATCGCGCGGCGGTAGACCTGCGCGGTGCGCGCGACGTAGTAGAGGCTCTTGGTGCGTCCCTCGATCTTCAGCGAGTCCACGCCGATCTTCGCCAGCCGGGCCACATGCTCGACCGCACGCAGGTCCTTGCTGTTCATGATGTAGGTGCCGTGCTCGTCTTCCATGATCGGCATCAGCTGGCCCGGACGCTCCTTTTCCTCGAGCAGATAGACCCGGTCGGCCAGCGGATGGCGCGAGCCGCCACCGCAGGTCGAGGTGGCGGCGAAGGCGCTCTCGGCCAGTCGCTGCACAGGCTCGATCGCGCGCAGGTCCTTGCTGTTCATGATGTAGGTGCCGTGCTCGTCCTCCATGATCGGCATCAGCTGGCCCGGGCGGCCCGCTTCCTCGATCAGGTAGACCTGGTCGGCCTTGGGATGGCGCTCGCCGCCGCCGCAGGCCGCGAACGAGGATTCGGCCTCTTCCTGTGCCTGGTTGAAGTTGAAGCCCTGCTCCATCTTGACGGGAATGGCCTCGCCGGTGTTGGGGTCGGTCGCGGTCTCCTGGGCCGCGTAGTTCCAGCGGCAGGCGTTGGTGCAGGTGCCCTGGTTCGGGTCGCGCCGGTTGAAGTAGCCCGACAGCAGGCAGCGGCCCGAGTAGGCGATGCACAGCGCGCCATGCACGAACACCTCGAGCTCCATGTCCGGGCATTCCTGGCGGATCTTCTCGATCTCGTCGAGGCTGAGCTCGCGGCTCAGGATGATGCGCGCGACGCCCATCCGCTGCCAGAACCTGACCGCCGCGTAGTTGACCGTGTTGGCCTGTACCGAGAGGTGGATCGGCACTTCGGGGTACTGCTCGCGCACCATCATGATCAGGCCCGGGTCGGCCATGATCAGCGCGTCGGGCTTGAGCGCGATCACCGGCGCGATGTCGCGCATGTAGGTGCGGACCTTGTCGTTGTGCGGCAGCAGGTTGCTGGTGACGAAGAACTTCTTGCCGCGCGCGTGCGCCTCGCGGATGCCGATCTCGATCTGCTCCAGGCGGAATTCGTTGTTGCGCGCGCGCAGCGAGTAGCGCGGCTGGCCGGCGTAGATCGCGTCGGCGCCGAAGTCGTAGGCGGCGCGCATCTTGTCGAGCGAGCCGGCGGGCAGCAGCAGTTCGGGGGCTTTGAGGGCAGTCATGGAGCCTGATTGTCCCGGAAACCGGCCAGGCACTCGCGCTCGACCGGGTTTTGTCCCCACGCGGGTATCGGGGCCGTGGAACGGCTGTCGCTAGAATCGCGGCAAGTCGCTGTCTCTGCCTGACGCAGCGCATGGCCCGATCGACGTTTCACTGCTTCTCCTCATGTCCCCACAGAATTCTTTTCTCCGCCCCTTGCTCGGCCTGGCGCTGAGCGGCCTGCTGCTGACCCTGCAGGGCTGCGCCGTGGTCGCGGTCGCGGATGCCGCGGTCACGGTGGTGGCGACCGGCGTCTCGATCACCGCCAAGACGGTCGGTGCCGTGGCCAATGCCGTGATCCCGGGTGGCGACTGATCCTCAGCCTGCAAGCGCAGCGCCAAGTACTTGATTTTCATGGGATTTCAGTTTTATCCAGAAAATCTGTGGATAACCCTGTGGAGATCGGGTTGGACAAATCAATGTATCCTTGAAAATCAAGCCGGTTACCGTGCTGCCTGAAATTTAAGCAGTCATTGGATTTTCATATGAATCAATAACTTGCCAGCTTCTCTGATCACGGCCGAGGTGGCTTGCCAGGTGCCGCTCGCAGAACAGGCACTGGGTGACGATTCGGTGCGGCTTGTGCATAAGGCCCCGGCTCCGCTCAGTCTTCGTCCTCGCCACCGTCCTGGTCTCCGCCCGTCAGCACCTGCTGCCAGGCCTGGCTCGACAGCAGACCGTTCGGGGCCTCCCGCCATTCCCAGCGCCAGTAGCCCAGCACCGCGAGCAGCAGCAGCACGGCCAGCCAGCCCTGGTTGCGTCGCACCAGATCCGGTCCCTTGCCGGGCGCGCGGCCGGTCAGCATCGGCAGGGCCTGGTTCCTGCGGCGCAGCAGGCTGATGCCCAGCAGCAGGCCCAGGTGCGTCAGCACCAGCATCAGATAGCCGTTGCCGAGGAACTCGTGCAGTTCCTCCAGCCACTCGCCGCCCCACTCGTGGTCGATGGCATAGCCGCTCAGCGTCAGCGGCAGCACACCCAGCAGCAGCCACGTGATCGCCAGCGCCATCAGCAGGTTCTGCCCGGGCTTCCAGTCGACCTGGCCCCTGGCCAGGTTGGCCGGCAAGCCGCGCAGCCAGGCCAGTCCCGGCGCCAGCCTGTCGCGCAGCACCGAAAGCCGGACCTGGCGCGGACCGAACAGCCCGTAGAGCAGCCGGAACACGATCAGCCCGGCCATGGTGTAGCCCAGGGTCACGTGCAGCGCGCGCAGACTCTCGCCGTCGCCGCTCAGGTAGGCGCCCAGGAAGCTCAGCGCCAGCAGCCAGTGATAGAGGCGGGTCGGGGCGTCGGTCACGCGCCGGCCGCCGGTGCGGTGTTCCGCCGGGCGCTGGCTCGCCGACGCGCTGGCTGTCGTGGTGGGGGCAATGGTGTTCATCTTGGTTCCTTGCAAGAGCCCATGGCTCGATATGATCAGTCCTGGTTCCAGTTGCGCCGATAGCGTGCGTCCAGCCCGGCCGGGAAGCGCAGTTCGTCGTCGTCGAAGCGGCCCTTCTCGGCGCCGCCGTGGCAGGCCATGCAGTTGGCCCGACTCTTGACGGCGGCCTGCTTCCAGATCGTGGGGTCGAGCTCGCGGTGCTTGCGCTCGAACCAGGGCGAGCGCGTGATGCGGTCCTGCGGCGGCGCAACGCTGCCGACGCGCGGGTAGCTGCCGGCATGGGTCTGCAGCCAGGCGCCGATCTGGCGCACGCTGGCCTCGTCGAGCGAGGCATCGGTGCCGTAATGGTGTTCGAGTCCGCCCATGATCCGCTGCCAGGACGGCGCCGGCAGCATGCCGGGCGGGTAGGCCAGGTGACAGGCCGCGCATTCCTGCTGGTAGGCCGGCAGGATCTGGCGCGGCATGGCGCTGCCGCCGTCGGCCAGCGCGGGTGGGGTCAGCAGGCACAGGCCGGCCAGGGCCGCCAGCGCCGGCAGCAGCCGGCAGGCCAGGCCGGGCCGCGAGGTCGGGGCGGTCGGAGAGCTCGGTGGATGGGGCTTCATGGCGTGGGACTCCGGTATCGGCTCAGGGCTTGAGGCTGACCAGGTAGGCCATCAGGTCGGATTTCTCGGCCGGCGTGCATTCGCGCGTCAGCACATCCTTGCAATTGCGCCGGAACCATTTGTCGACCTTGGCGCTCTCAGTGAAGGCCTGCGGGTTGAAGGCCGGCGCCAGCGGCGCGATCCGGCGTCCGGTGCTCGCGTGCTTGCCGTCCCGGATCGGCGGCGCCTGGTGGCAGGAGGCGCACGACAGCTCGTTGCCGTGCCGGCCGGCAAAGAAGATCCGTCCGCGTTCGGCATTGCCGGGGGCGCTGGCGGCGCTGTTCCAGCGCGCGAGCTGCTCGGCGGCGCTGGTGTCGGCGGCCAGCGCCGGCCAGGCGGCACCAGCCAGCAACAGGCCGAGCAGGGTGGCGCGCAGCGCGAGGAGGCGGGCATGCGGGTGGGCTTTGGTCATCCTCTGGCTCCCTGGAAGTGAAGTAATTGGTTGGCCTGGATGATGCGTCGCCCGGCCTGTACCGGAGCTGAAGCGGCGGTTCATCCGGTGTTCAGCTTGGTCGCCAGCCCGGGAATGCCGCCCCTGCTTGACCGACTTGGCGATAGTTCGTAATCTGGCCTTGAAATCCTCATATACTGATGAGGGTATTCAGTCCAACAAGGATCATCATGAAAAGCAATGTCGGTGGAATCGATCGCGTGCTGCGCATCGTCCTGGGCCTGCTGCTGATCGCCCTGGCGGCGACCGGCAGCGTGGGTCCCTGGGGCTATCTGGGTCTGCTGCCCTTGTTGACCGGCCTGGTGGGCTGGTGCGGCCTGTACCGCGTGCTTGGCATCAGTACCTGCCCGCTCAAGAAATGACGCACCCGGGCGGCTGAGTGCCGGCCGGGCGCTGGCCTGAGCCTTAAGTCTGACTGCGCATAATCGAGTCTGCTGACGGGGGCCGGCCGCGCCGCGCCACTGCGCCAGCGGCGCCAATGCGGGGTGCCCGGGCACGGGGCGCTCGCCCCTTTTTTCGATTGGAATTCCTATGACGACGAAGCCTGACCAACCACGCGCCGAGCAAGCGCCCGACGACATCGAGATATCGCTCTACCAGACCAGCAAGAAGATCTACGCGCGTTCGGTCAAGGGCCTGTTCAACAGCTGGCGCTGGGCGCTGGTCTGGATCACGCAGATCGTCTTCTACGGCCTGCCATGGCTGGTCTGGAACCACCGTCAGGCGGTGCTGTTCGACCTCGAGAGCCGGCGCTTCTACCTGTTCGGCCTGGTGCTCTATCCGCAGGACTTCATCTACCTGACCGGCCTGCTGGTGATCGCGGCGCTGGCGCTGTTCCTCTTCACCGCCGTGGCCGGACGGCTCTGGTGCGGCTTCGCCTGTCCGCAGACGGTCTACACCGAGATCTTCATGTGGATCGAGAAGCAGGTCGAGGGCGACCGCAGCGCGCGCATGCGGCTCGACGACGGCCCGCTGTCGGGGGCCAAGCTCGGACGCAAGGCGCTCAAGCACCTGATCTGGGTCCTGTTCGGGCTCTGGACCGGCTTCACCTTCGTCGGCTATTTCACGCCGATCACGCTGCTGGCCAGCGAAGTGGTCAGCTGGACCCTGGGCCCGTGGGAGACCTTCTGGATCCTGTTCTACGGTTTCGCGACCTACGGCAACGCCGGCTGGATGCGCGAGCAGGTCTGCAAGTACATGTGCCCCTACGCCCGCTTCCAGAGCGCGATGTTCGACCGCGACACGATGATCGTGACCTATGACGAGGCGCGTGGCGAGCCGCGCGGCGCGCGCAAGAAGTCGGCCGATCCGGCGGCGCTCAACCTGGGCTCCTGCATCGACTGCACGCTGTGCGTCCAGGTCTGCCCGACCGGCATCGACATCCGCAAGGGCCTGCAGTACGAGTGCATCGGCTGCGGCGCCTGCGTCGATGCCTGCGACGATGTGATGGACAAGATGAACTACCCGCGCGGCCTGATCAAGTTCGCGACCGAGAACGGCATGGCCAACCGCTGGTCCAGGGAGCAGATGGTCCAGCGTGCCCTGCGTCCGCGCGTGCTGATCTACACCGGCGTGCTGCTGGCGATCTGCGTGGCGGTCGCGGTCAGCCTGTTCATGCGGACCCCGCTCAAGGTCGACGTGATCCGCGACCGTGGCGCGATCGCGCGCATGGTCGAGCAGGGCCGGATCGAGAACGTGTTCCGCCTGCAGGCGATGAACGCGACCGAGGTGGTCCAGAAGCTCGAAGTCTCGGTGCAGGGCCTGCCCGGCCTGGTGATCGCCTCCGAGCACCAGGTCGAAGTCCAGCCGACCGAGGTCCGCTCGCTGGTGCTGCGCCTGCAGATCCCGCCCGGCTCGACCGCCAGCGGCTCGCACCCGATCAGGTTCCAGATCCGCTCGCTCAACGACTCCGGCATCGACATCCGGGAGGATTCCGTTTTCCTGGTGCCGCGCTGATTCGCCGCGCGCGCCGGTCCGGTTCAGCCGGCGTTCAGGTGGGCGGATCGAGAATCCACGGATCAACCGCTTGCCGTCCACCGCCGCCATGTCCAGCCATTCCTCGCGCCCCGCTGTTTTTCTTCGCTGTCGGATGACCGCCTGTGCCGTGCTGCTGGGCGCGGCCTGCGCCACGGCGCTGGGCTTTGGCGGCGACCACGAGCGTGCCCGCGCCGCGCTGCAGGCGGGCGAGGTGCTGCCGCTGCCGCTGTTGCTTGAACGGGTCGCGCGCGAGCAGCCCGGTCAGGTGCTGGCGGTCGAGCTTGAACGCGAGGACGGACGCTGGGTCTACGAGCTCAAGCTGCTCGATCCGGCCGGCCGGCTGGTCAAGCTCGAGGTCGATGCGCGCAGCGCCGAGCTGCTGCGCCGCAAGGGAGGTCGCTGATGCGCGTGCTGGTGGTCGAGGACGAGGCGGCGCTGGCCGAGCAGATCGCCCGCACGCTGCAGGACCGCGGTTATGTGGTCGATCTGGCCAGCGATGGCCGCCAGGCCTGGTATCAGGGCGGGGTGCAGGACTACGACGCGATCCTGCTCGATCTCGGCCTGCCGGTGCTCGACGGCCTCAGCGTGCTGCGGCGCTGGCGCAGCGAGGGCATGCGCAGCCCGGTGCTGGTGCTGACCGCGCGCGACCAGTGGCACGAGAAGGTCGCCGGCATCGATGCCGGTGCTGACGACTACCTGAGCAAGCCCTTCCACATGGAGGAGCTGCTCGCGCGCTTGCGCGCGCTGATCCGCCGTGCCGGCGGCCATGCCTCGGCGCTGCTGAGCTGCGGTCCGCTCGAACTCGACACGCGCAGCGCGCGCGTCAGCCTGCAGGGCCAGCCGCTGGTGCTGACCGCGCAGGAATTCAAGCTGCTGGCCTATCTGATGCACCATGCCGGCGATCTGGTCTCGCGCACCGAGCTGACCGAGCATCTCTATGCCCAGGACTGCGAGCGCGACTCCAACACGATCGAGGTCTTCATCGGCCGGCTGCGCAAGAAGCTGCCGGCCGGCCTGATCGAGACCGTGCGCGGCATGGGCTACCGGCTGCACGCGCCCGACGGGGCGGGCCGGTGAGCCGGCTGGCTTTCCCCTGGCGCCTGCCGCAAAGCCTGCGCTGGCGCCTGCTGCTCGGCACGCTGGCCGGGCTGGCGCTGGCGCTGGTCGTGGCCGGTTTCGCGCTCTCGGGCCTGTTCGCCGATCAGGCGCAGCGCCAGTTCCGCTCGCATTTGCGGCTGCAGCTCGACCAGCTCACGGCGGCGCTCGAGATCGACGCCGCCGGTCGGCCCTCGCTCGGCTCGACCCTGTCCGATCCGCGTTGGCAGCAGCCTTACGGCGGCCTGTACTGGCAGATCGACGCCCTCGGGCGCCCGGGCCTGCTGCGTTCGCGTTCGCTCTGGGACAGCCTGCTGCGCCTGCCCGGCGACGGCCTGCCCAGCGGTCAGACCCACGAGCACCGCCTGAGCGGGCCGGCCGGCCAGCCGGTGCTGGTGCTCGAGCGCCAGGTGATCTGGAGCGCGGGTCCGAACCCGGGACCGAGTCCGACCGCTGGTGCTGGTTCGGTTGCCACGATGCCGGCGGCCCAGGCGACCGAGGCGGGTTCGGGCAGCTGGCGGCTGATCGTGGCCCAGGATCTGCGCGAACTCGACGCCGCGCAGCGGCGCTTCGACCTCACGCTGGCCGCCAGCCTGGCCGTGCTCGGGCTGGCCCTGGCGGCGGCGGCCGGCGCGCAGCTGGCGCTGGGCCTGGCGCCGCTGCGGCGGCTGCAGCGCGCGGTGCAGCAGGTGCGCGCCGGCACCGCCCAGCGGCTCGACGGCGAATTCCCGGCCGAGCTCCATCCGCTGGTGCAGGACTTCAATGGTGTGCTGCTGCAGAACGAGCAGGGAGTGCAGCGCGCGCGCCAGACCGCCGGCAATCTCGCGCATGCGATCAAGACGCCGCTGGCGGTGCTGGCCAACGCGGCCGAGCAACCGCGCGGCGACCTGCGCGCCTTCGCCACCCTGGTCGATGAGCAGGTGCGCAGCGCGCGGGCTCAGGTCGAGTGGCATCTGGCGCGCGCGCGCATGGGCGGCAGCGGCGTGCCCGGTCTGCGCAGCCCGGTCGCGCCGGTGCTCGAGGGCCTGTTGCGCGTGATGCGCAAGGTCCACGCCGGGCGCGAATTGCGCTTCGACTGCGATTGGGCGCCGGATGCGCTGGCCTTCGCCGGCGAGTCGCAGGATCTGCACGAGATGCTGGGTAACTTGCTCGACAATGCCTGCAAATGGGCCCATGGCCGGGTGGCGGTGCAGGCCCGTGCCGAGGGCCGGCGCCTGCTGGTGACGGTCGACGACGACGGTCCCGGACTCGGCGTCGCCGAGCGCGAGCGTGTCTTCGAGCGCGGTACCCGCGCCGACGAGCGCCAGCCCGGCAGCGGACTCGGGCTGGCGATCGTGCGCGAGGTCGCGCAGCTCTACCAGGGCCAGGTCAGGCTCGACGCCTCGGCGCTGGGCGGCCTGCGCGCCAGCCTGGAGCTGCCGCTGGCCTGAGCCCGCCGGCCTTCGCTATCCCCGGCCCGGTGGGGTCGGCTGGTCGTACCGGCGCCAGGGCAGGGCGACAGCCGGTGCCAGCAGCCCGAGCAGTCCCGTGCCCAGTACCCATTCCAGCGGCAGCGGTGCGAACTGGAACAGGCCGCGCGCGGCCGGCAGCAGCAAC
>JBDLVJ010000389.1:0-4172 GCA_039804875.1 Pseudomonadota bacterium
ACCGACGACCTGCGCATCCGCGCCGTGCGCCCGCTGCTGACACCCGCGCTGCTGCAGGAGTGGCTGCCGACGCCCGAGCCGGCCCAGGCCCTGGTCGAAGCCAGCCGGGCCGAGATCGCGCGCGTGCTGCACGGGCAGGACGACCGGCTGCTGGTGGTGGTCGGGCCCTGCTCGATTCACGACCACGAGCAGGCGCTCGACTACGCGCGCCGGCTCAAGCAACAGGCCGACGCGCTGCGCGCCGACCTGCTGATCGTGATGCGGGTCTATTTCGAGAAGCCGCGCACCACGGTGGGCTGGAAGGGCTATATTAACGACCCGCATCTGGATGGCAGCTTCGCGATCAACGAGGGCCTGGAACGCGCGCGCGCGCTGCTGCTCGATGTGCTGCAGATCGGCCTGCCGGTCGGCACCGAGTTCCTCGACCTGCTGTCGCCGCAGTTCATCAGCGACCTGGTCAGCTGGGGCGCGATCGGCGCGCGCACGACCGAAAGCCAGAGCCACCGCCAGCTCGCCAGCGGCCTGAGCTGTCCGATCGGCTTCAAGAACGGCACCGACGGCGGCGTCAAGGTCGCGGCCGACGCCATCGTCGCGGCGCAGTCCGAGCACGCCTTCATCGGCATGACCAAGATGGGGCTGGCGGCGATCTTCGAGACCCGCGGCAACCAGGACTGCCACCTGATCCTGCGCGGCGGCAAGCAGCCCAACTACTCGGCCGCCGACGTCGAGGCCGCCTGCGCCGCGCTGCGCGCGGCCGGCCTGCGCGAACAGGTGATGGTCGACTGCTCGCATGCCAACAGCAGCAAGCAGCACCAGCGCCAGCTCGAGGTCGGCGCCGACGTGGCGGGCCAGATCGCCGGCGGCGAGCGCCGCATCACCGGCCTCATGGTCGAGAGCCATCTGCACGAGGGCCGGCAGGACATCGTGCCGGGCCAACCGCTGCGGCCCGGCGTCTCGGTGACCGACGCCTGCATCAGCTTCGAGCAGACCGTGCCGCTGCTGCGGCAACTGGCACAGGCGGTGCGGGAGCGGCGCGCACTGCAGGCGACGGAGCCCGAGGCGGACTGAGCTTCGTGATCCGTTGCAAGACCAGCGGTCGCCCCGCGCTGGCGGCTAGCGCCATGCGGTGAAACCGCAGCCAGCACCGAACCTTCAGATGTTGATGCCGCTCTTGCCCGGCGACAGGATGCCGTTCGGGTCGAGCGCGCGCTTGATCTTGCGTTCGACCGAACGCTTGACCGAGCCGTAGCTCTGCGCGACGCGCTCCTGGAACGCGGTGTTGACGCGATAGACGGCGTAGCCTTCCCGCTCGAACTCGTCGAGCAGTTCGTTGAAGCAGACATTGGCGCGCTTCGTCTCCTCCTCGCTGCTGCGGTCGTACAGCACGTCGATCACGTGGTGCATGTCGCGCCAGCCGACGATGAACTCGCCGACATAGTCCAGGCCATGCTTGTTGAGGATCTTCTTGGCCAGCGCGTACTGCTTGTCGCATTCGCTGCCACGGGCCTGGCTGACCGGGGCGAACCACATCGAGCCGCCGCCGCCACGCCAGTTGTAGAGGCCGAACTCCTGCAGGTTCGGCACGCCCGACATCAGCTGCGCGCGGTACTTGAACGGCTGGGTGTCGCCGGCTTCTTCCTGCGTGACGATGCGGCCCTTGCCGGCGCGCTGGATGGTCTCGGTGACGATCTTCCAGTTGACCTCGACCTGCTCGGGCGAGCCGTACAGCGCGCAGTACACGTTCCAGGCGCCCAGGTGCTTGTCCTGGCGGATCCGCGCCAGCACGGAATCCGGCGTGGCGCCCGGCTCGGTGATGTAGTCGGAGCGGCGCACGCCGCAGGTGGCGGCTTCCCACAGCGTGCCGGCGATCACCACCGCGTTCGGGATGATGTTGGCGATGCGCAGCGGGCGCAGCATCTCGACGATCTCGTTGATGTCGGCCTCGTGCTCGAACTTGATCTCGAACGGCTTGAACACCGGCGGCTTGGGCATCAGCCAGAAGCCCATCTTGGTGCAGATGCCGTAGTTGGACTGGGTGAACATGCCGTCAAGCGTCGGGCCGTAGCCCCACTTGAACACCTGCCAGGCCTTGTCGCCCTTGACGCCGCCCATGCCGGTGCGCAGCACGTCGCCGTTGGCGAGCACCAGTTCCATGCCGCACTGCATGAGGAAATGCTCGCCATAGGGGGTGTAGCCGACGCCACGGTCCATCGTGTTGCCGACCGGGCCGGCGATGGCCGAGGGCGCCGAGAACGACAGCATCAGCGGCAGCTTGTTGTCCTCGATGTAGTCGTAGAGCTGCTGGTAGGTCACGCCGGGCTCGACCAGGGCCGTGCAGAGCTCGGGGTCGATGTGCAGGATCTTGTTCATCTTCTTGAGGTCGAGCACGATCTGGCCGCGCTCGACCGGCGCGGCCGAGCCGTAGCCGAAGTTGCGTCCGGTCGAGATGGTCCAGACCGGGATCTTGTACTCGTTGCAGATCCTGACCACGGCCTGCACCTGCTCGACGCTGGTCGCGGTGACGACCGCCGACGGCTGGTGGCGCGCATCGGGCACCGCCATCATGACCTTGGTGTAGGGCCGCAGGTGCTCGGCCGAGGTCAGCACCTGGTCGGCGCCGAGCGCGGCGCTGAACTTCTTGATCGCCGCGTCGAAACGGGCTTCGGAAACGCCCTTGGGCAGGGCCTGGTATTTGCTTGTCATGGAATCTCGCTCCTGTTCAGATCACGCAGCGCAGTGCGACATAGGCGCTGCCGTTCTCATGCCAGCGGCCGGCGGTGACCGCCGCGCCCGCACCGGCCACCAGGGCCTGGCCCAGCGCGCCAGCCTGTTGCTGGCCGGCGCTGTCCTGGCCGATCCGGTGCTGTTCGACCGACAGCACGCGGCCACCGGCCGAGCGCACCAGGTCCAGCACCAGGATGGCGGCGGCATCGTCGAGCAGGCCGACCAGCAGGGTCGGGGTGTCGTCGTTCAGCAGCGCGTTGAGCTGCTGGTAGGTCGCCGCCGCCAAGCCTTGCAGCGGCGGGTTGACCAGGGCGCCAGCCGGCTGGCCAATAGCGTGGCGCACGCCGGCCAGGAAGGCCGCGTCGAGCGCGCCGCCGCTGACCAGCGGGGTGACGCGGGCAGCCGCGTCAACGGTGGCGGCATCAGCCAGCGGGGGCATCGCGCTGGCGCTCGCCCGTGCCCAGGGCATGGCGGCCAGCAGGCCGGCGGCGACCAGGCCCTTCAGGACAAAACGTCGGTCGGTGCTCATGGCGGCTCTCCTCAAGGATTCTTGACCGGCGTGCTGGCCAGATAGGCGGCCAGCTGCTGCAGCGTCGCGTCGTCGATGTCGGTGACGCGGAAGGCGGGCATGGCACGGTTGCCGTTGCGCGCGATGCTGACATAGGTGATCTCGGGCAGGCCGCGACCCGTGATGACGGGGCCGATGCCCGCCTCATGGCATTTGGCGCAGACCTTCTGGTAGAACTGCTGGCCCGCGTTGACGGGCTGTGCCGTGGCTGGCTGGACCCAGGCCAGCGCCAAGGCGGCCAGACCCCAGGTTGAAGTCATCTTGCTTGTCACTTGCTGCTCCTCTGTGATGTAGTGGCTCGGAATCGACCGGATCAGAACGGGTAGTGGCGCGGCTGGTTCTGGATCGTGATCCAGCGCAGCTCGGTGAAGGCGTCGATGCCGGCCTGGCCGCCGAACTTGCCGTAGCCCGAGGACTTGACGCCGCCGAACGGCATCTGGGCCTCGTCATGCACGGTCGGTCCGTTGACATGGCAGATACCGGACTCGATGCGGCCGGCGACCTGCCAGGCGCGCGAGACATCGCGGCCGAACACGGCGGCGGCCAGGCCGAACTCGTTGTCGTTGGCGCAGACCACCGCTTCCTCGACGCCATTGACGCGCACGATGGCCTTCACCGGCGCGAACGACTCCTCGCGGTAGATCTCCATCGCGGGCGTGACATGGTCGAGCAGCGTGGCCGGCATCAGCGTGCTGTCGGCCTTGCCGCCGCACAGCAGCCGGGCGCCCTTGGCCAGCGCATCGTCGATCAGGGCGTTGCAGCGCTCGACCGTGGCCTGATCGACCACCGAGCCCAGCACCACCGGACCCAGGCGCGGGTCGCCCAGCGGCAGGCTCGTGGCGCGCGCGGTCAGCTTGGCCACGAACTCGTCGGCCACCTT
>JBDLVJ010000390.1:0-2981 GCA_039804875.1 Pseudomonadota bacterium
CCTCGGTCGCGTCCGACAGCGTCAGCGGCGACGCGATCTCGCCGCGGCAGGCCGCGACGAAGGCTTCCATCTCGAGCCGGAAGGCGTCCTCGAAGCGCGCGAAGAAGTCCGGCAGCACCCGGTGCTGCACACCGGCGGCGCTGCGGAATTCGGTGCGGTCGGCGTGCGCGCCATAGCCGATCTGCACCGTGCCGGTGGTGCCGATGACCTCGGTCGTGGTCTCGTGACCATGGGGCAGGGTGCGGCTGGCGTAGAACATCGCGCGCTGACCGCCCTCGAACTCGACGATGGCCAGCCCGTTGTCGACATCGCCGCAGTCGGCCAGGCCGGGGTGCAGCGCGATGGTGCCGCTGGCGAAGGCGCGCACCGCCTTCGGGTTGCCGAGCATCCAGCGCGCCAGATCGATGTCATGCACGCTGCAGTCCATGAAGATGCCGCCCGAGCTCGGCGCGAAGCGCACGAAGAAGCCGTTCGGATCGTTCTGGTCGCAGGTCTGCGACCGCACCAGGAAGGGCCGGCCGAGCTGGCCGGCATCGATCGCGGCCTTGGCGCGCGCGTAGCTGGGGTCGAAGCGGCGCACGAAGCCGACCATGGCCACCTGGTCGGGGTAGTCGCGCGCGACGGCCTCGACCGCCTCGCAGGTCGCGACATCGAGCGACAGCGGCTTCTCCACGAAGACATGCTTGCCGGCGCGCAGCGCCGCGCTGGTCTGGTCGGCGTGCAGCGTGGTCGGCGTGACCAGCACCACGGCGTCGATCTCGGGGTCGGCCAGCAGCTCGGCGTACTCGGCGTGGAGGCGCGGCACGCCGAGCACGTCACGTGCCCAGTCGAGCTCCTCGGCGACCGGGCTGCAAGCCGCGACCAGCCGGGCGCCCGGGGTGTGGCGCGCGAGTTGTTCAGCGTGGCGCTTGCCGAGCCGGCCCAGGCCGGCGATGCCCACGCGCAGCGGGGCGGTGTTTTCTGGTTTCATGTCTTGTCTCCTTCGCTCAGAACTGCACCGGCTGGCCGCTTTGCGCGCTCAGGGTGGCGGCGTCGGCCAGCTGCTGCGCCTTGACGCCGTCCTCGACCGTGGTCTTGAACGGCTGGCCCGACTGCAGGCAGTCGAAGAAATGCTCGATCTCGAGCCGGTAGGCGGCGGCATAGCGCTGCAGGAAGAAGGGCTCGGGCTTGTCGGCCCGCACACCGCGCGCGTCCCATTGCAGCACCTGGCTCGGGGTCTGGTTGCCGCATTGCAGCATGCCGTCCGAGCCGAGCAGCTCGAAGCGCTGGTCGTAGCCGTAGGCGGCGCGCCGGCTGGTGTTGATCTGGCACAGCCGGCCCAGGCGGGTCCTGATCGTCACGGCGGTGCTGTCCCAGTCGCCGGCCTCGGCCACGGCCGGATCGGTCAGGACAGAGGCGGTCGCGCTGAGCCAGGCGGCCTCGTCGCCGTCTGCGCACAGGATCCAGCGGAACACGTCGAGGTCGTGGATCAGCATGTCGCGGAAGATGCCGCCCGAGGCCTTGAGGTAGTCGACTGGCGGCGCGCCGGGATCGCGGCTGGTGATGACCAGCATCTCGGGCCGGCCGATCTCGCCGGCGTCTAGACGGCGGCGTGCTTCGTTGAAAGTCGGGTCGAAGCGGCGCTGGAAGCCGATCATGCAGGCCACGCCGGCCTCGGCGACGGCGCGGGCCACCGCTTCGGCGCGCGGCACCGAGAGGTCGACCGGCTTCTCGCAGAAGATGTGCTTGCCGGCGGCCGCGGCCCTGGCGATCAGGTCGCTGTGGGTGCTGGTGGGCGAGCAGATCGCGACCGCGTCCACGCCCGGGTCGGCGAACACCTGGTCGAGCTCGGCGACCTCGGCCCCGAGTTGCTGCGCGAGCTCGGCCGCCGCGCCGGGCACCGCGTCACAGACATACTGCAGGCGAACGCCGGGCAGGGCGGCGAGGTTGGAGGCGTGGATGCGGCCGATGCGGCCCGCACCAAAGACGGCGACGTTTTTCATGAGGGTTCCTTATGTCTCCTGAGGTCGGATGTGGCGCGCTGTGCGCGACCCAGCAACTATAAGAAACTTCCTCATATTTTGGAAAGATTTTTCCAAAATATTTTTCATGAAAAAACGAATTTCTATTCTCCGGATTCAGCCGCTGACCTTGGGCGAGGTGGGCCGGTAGGGCAGTTCCAGCGCGTAGGCCAGCGCGATGAACAGGCTTTGCGCCAGGCCCATGGTGCTGGTGAGGGCGCGAAAGCCGAAGGTGGAGTTGTCCTGCACCAGCAAGGCGGCTTCCGCCCCCTTGGTCAGCGGGCTCATGCGACTGTCGGTGATGGCGATCAGCCGGGCGCCGCGCTCGAGCGCCAGATCGACGGCGGCCCGCGTTTCCTCCGCGTAGGGCGCGAAGGAAATCGCGATCATCACGTCGCCCGCGCGCACCGACCGCATCTGTCCCAGGTGCATGTTGCCCAGGCCGGACATCAGGCAGACCCGCTTGTCGGTGTGCTGCAGGGCGTAGTCCAGATACACCGCCACCGGGAAGGAGCGCCTCGATGCCGCGATCCAGATGCAGTCGGTCTGGCGCAGCATGTCCACCGCCTGCTTGAAGGCTTGCTCGTCGAGGTTGACATCGAGCTCATGCATGCCGGCCTGACTGCCGGCCAGGAATTCGCGCGCGATCTCGACGCTCGACAGGCTGCCCGAGCCCGAATCGATGATGTCGCGGATGCGGGCCCGGTAGTTGCGGCCGGGCGCGAGCTGGCGCGTCAGTCCGGCGCGGAAGATGGCCTGCATCTCGGAAAACCCGGAAAAGCCGAAATGCTTGGCAAAGCGCACCACCGCCGAGGGCTGAACGCTGCACTGCGCGGCCACCTCTTGAATGCCATCGAGCCCGAGTTGATCGCGGCGCAGCTCGACGTGCTTGGCGATCACCTTGAGCTGCTTGCTCAAAGTCTCGTATTCCAGGGAGATGCGCTTGAGCAATTGCTCAACACGCAGGCGGGGCGATTCGGT
>JBDLVJ010000391.1:0-4164 GCA_039804875.1 Pseudomonadota bacterium
TTCAGTTAATCGTTCTGACTTATGTGGTAAATAAGCTGTCATGGATTAACCCTGATTGACGGATCACATATGAGCCTACCCCGAAAAAACACCACCTGGCAGGAGCTGCAGCTCGGTGCCAACGCCACCCTCGAGCGCGTCTGCAGCGAACAGGACCTGCTGCTGTTCGCCCACGCCTCGGGCAATCGAAATCCGCGCAATCTGCCCGAAACCGAGCAGTCGCAGTTGCCCGCGCTGGCCCCCTCGATGTGGGTCGGCTCGCTGCTGTCGGCCGTGCTGGGCAATCTGCTGCCCGGTCCCGGCACGCTTTACCGCAGTCAGGACCTGTGCTTTCATCGCCGGGTGCAGGTCGGTGACCGGCTGCAGGTCAGCGTGACCTGCATCGAGAAAGGTCCCGAACCGCTGGCGCGCTTCGCCACCCGCATCAGCACCCAGGCCGGCGAGCTGGTCTGCGAGGGCGAGGCCGAGGTCGAGGCGCCACGGGTCTCCCAGGTCGTGACGGCGCGCGACCTGCCGCCGCTGATCCTCGGCAACAAGGACCATTTCGCCCGCCTGATCGACGCCGCGCGCCAGCTGCCCGCGCTCAAGACCGCGGTGGTCTGCCCCGAGGACGCCAACTCCATGGGCGGGCTGGCGCTGTCGGCGCGCGAGGGCTTGATCGAGCCCGTGCTGGTGGGGGACGCCCAGCGCATGGCGCGCATCGCCGCCGAGCTCGGCATCGATCTCTCGGGCTGGCGCCAGGTGCACGAGTCCGACCCGCGTGCCGCGGCCGCGGCCGCCGTCGCGATGGCGCGTTCGGGCGAGGTCGGCGCGGTCATGAAGGGCGCGATCCACTCCGACGATCTGCTCGCCGCCGTCGTCAGCAAGGAGCACGGCCTGCGCGGCCACGGCCGGCTCAGCCATGTGTTCGTGATGGACGCGCCGATGCTCGACCACCTGCTGTTCATCTCGGATGCCGCGATCAACATCGCGCCCGACCTCAAGGCCAAGGTCGATATCACCCAGAACGCGATCGACCTGGCGCGTGCCTGCGGCCTGGAGCGCCCGCGCGTGGGCATCCTGTCGGCGGTCGAGACCATCAACACCAGCATTCCCTCGACCCTGGACGCCGCCGTGCTGTCCAAGATGGCCGAGCGCGGCCAGATCCGGGGCGGCACCGTCGACGGGCCTTTGGCGATGGACAACGCGATCGACCTCGACGCCGCGCGCACCAAGGGCATCCAGTCGCTTGTCGCGGGTCGCGCCGAGGTGCTGATCGTGCCGAATCTCGAGGCCGGCAACATGCTGGCCAAGGAGCTGACCTTCGTCGCGCGCGCCGAGGCCGCTGGCCTGGTCGTCGGTGCCCGCGTGCCGGTGATCCTGACCAGCCGCGCCGACAACGATCGCTCGCGCCTGGCTTCCTGCGCGCTGGCGCTGCTGCACGACCACTGGCGCCAGACCGGGCAGTGCGCCGTTCCCATCGAGCAGGACGCGGAGGGGCGGGCATGAGCTTGCTGCTGACCCTCAACGCCGGTTCGTCCTCGATCAAGTTCGCCCTGTTCGAGCCGCGCCCGCAGGGCCTGGAGCGCCTGGCCGTCGGCCAGGTCGAGGGCCTGGGCGAGCTCGCGCATTTCTGCGCCGTCACGACGGCGGGCGAGCGCCACGAGCAGTCGATCGACGGCAGCGCCTCGGGGCCGGCCGATCACGGCCATGCCCTGCAAGGCGTGCTGGACTGGCTGCGCGCGAGCTTTCCGAACCGCGAGGTCGCGGCCGTCAGCCATCGCGTGGTCCACGGCGGGGCCGAGCATGTCGAGCCGATCCTGCTCGACGACCAGAACCGCGCCCAGCTCGAGACGCTGGCGCCGCTGGCGCCGCTGCACCAGCCACACAACCTGGCCGGCATCGACGCGGCGCGCGCGGCCTTTCCGCGCGCGCGGCAGGTGGCCTGCTTCGACACCTCCTTTCACCGCAGCCACCCCTTCGTGGCCGACACCTTCGCGCTGCCGCGTCAGTACTACGAGCAGGGCATCCGGCGCTACGGCTTTCACGGCCTGTCCTACGAGTTCATCTCGCGCCAGCTCAAGAGCCGCCATCCCGGCCTGCTGGCGGGCCGGGTTGTCGTGGCGCACCTGGGCAACGGGGCCTCGATGTGCGCCATGCGCGCCGGCCGCTCGGTCGCCTCGACCATGGGCTTCACCGCGCTCGACGGCCTGCCGATGGGTACGCGCTGCGGCCAGATCGATCCGGGCGTGCTGCTCTATCTCGTCAGCGAGCGCGGCATGAACGCGCAGTCCCTGACCGATCTGCTCTATCGCAACTCCGGCCTCAAGGGCATGTCGGGCCTGTCCAACGACATGCGGGTGCTGCTGGCCAGCGACCTGCCGTCGGCGCGCGAGGCGGTCGATTATTTCGTCGAGCAGTGCCGGCGCGAGCTCGGCGGCCTGGCCGCCAGCCTGGGCGGCCTCGACGCCCTGGTCCTGACCGGCGGCATCGGCGAGCACGCGGCCGAGGTGCGCAGTCGCCTGCTGCGCGACATGGGCTGGCTCGGCATCGATTTCGACGAGGCGGCCAACTCGGTCGGCGCCGAGGAAATCAGCCGGCCGCGCTCTCCGGTGCGGGTGCTGGTGCTCGCCACCGACGAGGAGCGCATGCTGGCCGAGCATGCCGCCGAGCTGACCGCCCTGTCCTGAATTTCCACTGTTTCCCTTTCACGAACCCAGACCTCCATGCAATCCCATTACAGCCCAGCCAATCTGCCGTCCCGCCTGGCCCAGGAGCGAGCCGAGCATGCCGCCCAGATCCAGCGCCTGTTGAGCTGCAGCGCCACCCACGCGCAAAAAATCTTCCAGAACCATGCCGAGCGTGCGCTCGGACTCTGGCGCTCCAGCCTGGAGACCCAGCAGCGCCTGCTCCAGAGCACGCATGACGGCAGCCTGGCCGCCGACAGCAGCCAGTACCTGGTCGACGCGGCCCAGCGCGCCGCGCTGACCGCCGACGTGCTGCGCGAGCGCGCCAACAACGACAAGCTGCACGAGGAGGCCGGCACGCCGCCGGTGCTCGACTACGACTACGAGATCGTGCTCGATGCGCGCCACTTCGACCGCCCGGCCAACTACCAGCTGCTCAAGATCCTGCACCCCGAGGGCGGCGTGGTCAGCGACTGGAAGCGTCCCTTCATGATCATCGATCCGCGCGCCGGCCATGGCGCCGGCATCGGCGGCTTCAAGCCCGACAGCCAGGTCGGCGTCGCCCTGCGCGGTGGCCACCCGGTCTATTTCGTGGTGTTCCGCCAGCATCCCGAGCCGGGCCAGACCCTGGCCGACGTGATGCGGGCCGAGGCCGAGTTCCTGCGCGAGATCTCGCGCCGTCACCCCGACGCGCCGCACCCGATCGTGGTCGGCAACTGCCAGGGCGGCTGGGCCACGCTGGTGCTGGCCGCGGCCAACCCCGACATCACCGGCCCGCTGGTCATCAACGGCTCGCCGGTCTCGACCTGGTCGGGTCAGGTCGGCGCCAACCCGATGCGCTACAACGGCGGCCTGATGGGCGGCATCGCGCCGGCCCTGCTGTCGATGGACCTGGCCAACGGCGAGTTCGACGGCGCCCACCTGGTCAGCAACTTCGAGCAGCTCAACCCGAGCCGCAACTTCTTCGGCAAGTACTACGACCTCTACGCCAACGTGGACACCTCGCGCGAGAGCTTCCTCGAGTTCGAGCGCTGGTGGGGTGGCTTCCACTTCCTCAACGAGTCCGAGATGCGCTGGATCATCGAGCAGATCTTCATCGGCAACAAGCTCTCGCGCGGCGAGGCCGAACTCGAACCCGGCCGCCACCTCGACCTCAAGTTCATCCGTTCGCCCATCGTCGTGTTCGCCAGCAAGGGCGACAACATCACGCCGCCGCAGCAGGCGCTGAACTGGATCGTCGACACCTACACCGACGAGAACGAGATCCGCATCCGTGGCCAGCGCATCGTCTACATGGTGCACGAGAAGGTCGGCCACCTCGGCATCTTCGTCTCGTCCTCGATCGCCCGCAAGGAGCACGCCGAGGTCACCTCCACGCTGCAGACCCTGGAGGCGCTCGCGCCCGGCCTGTACGAGATGAAGATCGACCACAGCGAGGGCGAGGGCGCCGACGAGCGCTTCGTCGTCAGCTTCCACGAGCGCAAGATGAGCGACATCC
>JBDLVJ010000392.1:0-3227 GCA_039804875.1 Pseudomonadota bacterium
ATCCCAGCACCCCAGCCAGCACCAGCCCGAGCAGTCCCAGCTCGGCAAGACCTCTGCCTATGCCGACCAGTACGATCCTGGCCTGCTGTTCCCGCTGCCGCGTAGACCCAAACGCGACGAGATCGGCATCGGCGCCGCGCCGCCCTTTTTGGGCGCCGACCTCTGGACCGCCTACGAGCTGAGCTGGCTCAATCCGCGCGGCAAGCCTCAGGTTGCGATCGCGCAGGTCACCGTGCCCTGCGAGTCGCCCAACATCATCGAGAGCAAGTCCTTCAAGCTCTACCTCAACAGCTTCAACAACAGCCGCTTCGACGATGGCCAGCAGGTGCTCGAACGCCTGAAGGCCGACCTGTCGGAGGCGGCCTGGCGCGGCGGCACCCGAGCGGGTCCGGTCGGCGTCAAGCTGCTGGCGCCGGCGCAGTTCGCCCGCGAACAGATCCGCGAGCTCGAAGGCCTGAGCCTGGACCGGCTCGATGTCGAGTGCGCCCACTACCAGCCGGCGCCCGAGCTGCTGCGCGCCGACGCGACCCAGCCGCCCGTGACCGAGACCCTGGTCAGCGACCTGCTGAAAAGCAACTGCCTGGTGACGGGCCAGCCCGACTGGGCCAGCGTGCGCATCGGCTACACCGGCGCGCCGATCGACCAGGAGCGGCTGCTGCAGTATCTGGTGAGCTTTCGCAACCACAACGAGTTCCACGAGCAATGCGTCGAGCGCATCTTCATGGACCTCTGGACCCGCTGTCAGCCGGTCAAGTTGAGCGTCTACGCCCGCTACACGCGCCGTGGCGGCCTCGACATCAACCCCTGGCGCAGCAGCCAGCCGCAGCAGCCGCCGGCCCATGTGAGGACGGCGCGCCAGTAACCCCCAGCCAGCGGTCGCGCGGCGGTCCGGGGGGCATTCATCGCGGGTTCAGCTTGAGATGCCTATCATCGTGACATGAAGAATATCCAGAGAACCCTGATCGGCCTGCTGCTGGGCCTGACCGCCCTGTGGCTGCTGGCCGAATCGGCCGCGCTGCCGCTGACCACCGGCCTGTTTCCCTGGCGCACCCTCTTGGTCCAGTATTCGGGCCTGCTCGGCATGGGCGTCATGAGCGCGGCGATGCTGCTGGCGGTGCGCCCGGCCTGGCTCGAGCACCGGCTGCATGGCCTCGACAAGATGTACCGCCTGCACAAGTGGCTTGGCATCTCGGGGCTGGTGATTGCCATCCTGCACTGGCTCTTTTCGCAGGGGCCCAAGTGGCTGGTCAAGGCCGGGCTGCTCGAGCGGCCGGCGCGCGGGCCGCGCCCGGTCCTGACCGATCCGGTGCTGGCCTTCCTGCAGAGCCAGCGCGGCCTGGCCGAGGATCTGGGCGAGAAGGCCTTCTACCTGGCCGTGGCGCTGATCGCGCTGGCCCTGATCAAGCGCTTTCCCTACCGGCATTTCTTCCGCACCCACCGCTGGATCGCGCTGGCCTACCTGGTGCTGGTCTGGCATTCGATCGTGCTGACGAGCCCGCGCTACTGGTGGCAGCCGGTCGGCGTCCTGCACGGCCTGCTGCTGGCGGGCGGCACGGTCGCCGCGCTCATCAGCCTGAGCCGGCGCATCGGTGCGCGGCGCAAGGCCGTCGGCGAGGTCGAGCAGATCGAGTACCTCGAGGGCGTCAAGGTCAACGCGGTCTCGATCCGGCTCAGGAGCCCATGGGCCGGCCATGAGCCGGGCCAGTTCGCCTTCGTGACCTTCGACGAGCGCGAGGGCGCGCATCCGTTCACGATCTCGTCGGCCTGGCAGGACGATGGCCGGCTGATGTTCCTGATCAAGGCGCTGGGCGACTACACGCATGGCCTGGCCGCCAGTCTCCAGGTGGGCGACACCGTCACGGTCGAGGGGCCCTACGGCCGCTTCCAGTTCGAGGGCATGGCCCGGCGCCAGATCTGGATCGGCGGCGGCATCGGCATCTCGCCCTTCGTCGCGCGCCTGCAACAGCTGGCGCGGCAGCCCGACGGCCGCGAGATCGACCTGTTCCATTCGACCGCCGAGGTCGATGAAGCGGCATTGCAGCGCTTGCGCCAGGATGCCCAGGCCGCCGGCGTGCGCCTGCACCTGCTGGTCAGCGGCCGCGACGGCCGGCTGACCGGCGAGCGGCTGCGCGCGCTGGTGCCGGACTGGCGGGACGCCGAGGTCTGGTTCTGCGGCCCGGCGGCGTTTGGCGCCGCGATCCGCACCGATCTCCGCGCCCAGGGCCTGACGGCCGCGCGCTTCCACCAGGAACTGTTCGAGCTGCGCTGAGCGCTCGCCGCCAGGCCGCCGTGAGCCTTGGCGGGGCGCGCCCCGGGACGGCGGGTCTAGGCCTGCAGGGCGCCGCGCTCCAGGGCCGTCGCCACCTCGCTCAGCAGCGCGCCGAGTTCCTGCTCGAACGCGGCCTGCAAGCCGGTGTCCTGCCGTTGCAGGTCCTGCTCGAACCGCTGCGCGAGCTGATGCAGCGCCTCGGCTCCCAGCGTGGGCGCGAGTCCCTTCACGGTATGCACCAGCCTGATGGCCTGCTCGAACTGGCGCTGCTCCAGGTCCGCCCGCAGCTGGGCGGGGGCGGGCGCGAAATCCTGCTGGAAGCGTTCCAGCACCTGCCACAGCAGTTCATGGTCACCGTCCAATACCTTGATCGCCTGGGCCAGCCGCAGCCGGGGCGCTCCGGCCGCCGGCGCGGCGGGCATGACGGAATCGAGCGGAGCGGCGGGCGTGGCGCCGGTCTGGTGCGCGGGAATCCAGCGGCGCAGGACGGCGGCGAGCTGTTGGCGGTCGATCGGCTTGGCGACATGATCGTTCATGCCGGCGGCTTCGGCCGCCTGCCGGTCCTTGTCCATGGCGGCGGCGGTCAGCGCGATGATCGGACTGCGGTTGCCGCTGGCGCGGATGGCCCGCGTGGCGGCAAAACCGTCCATGCCCGGCATCTGCAGATCCATCAGGATGGCGGCGAAAGGAGAGCGGGCCGCCTGCTCGACGGCTGCCTGTCCATGGTCGGCGGTCTCGACCTCCAGCCCCATGCGGCTCAGGTAGCTGCGCGCCACCAGCAGGTTGGTCGGGTTGTCGTCGACCAGCAGCACGCGCGCGCCGCCGAAATCGATCTCGACCGCATCGATCGCGGGCGAGGGCGCCGTCATGGCCGCCGTCGCGGCCGGTGGCAGTCCCAGGCGGGCGGTGAAGCAGAAAACGCTGCCTTGGCCGGCCTCGCTGCTGGCCCAGATCCGGC
>JBDLVJ010000393.1:0-4467 GCA_039804875.1 Pseudomonadota bacterium
AGGTAGTGGGCAATCGGCGCGAAGGCCGGCTCATCCAACAGGCCGGGCAGCCGCTGGACCAGGCGCCAGGTCATCGGCAGCTTGTCCAGCGGCGACTCGCGCGGCACCGCGCCCGCGCCCAGCACCTGGCGGTAGGTGCGCCAGATGAAGCGCCCCGGCAGCTCGACCCGGGCCGCCGCGCAGACGCCGGCCTGGCAGGCCAGCTCGGTCTTGAACCATTCGGCCATGCCGCTGCTCTGGACCAGGATGATCTCCTCCTCGAGCGGTGCCAGCGGGTGCTGCCGCAGCCAGGCGATCAGCGCCTGCGCCAGGTCCTCGGCGCGGTTGCCGTGCAGCGCGATGAAGCCGGGCAGCAGGGGGCTTTGGGCGGAGTTCATGGAGTCTTCCTGGGATGGGCGCAAGTCATAAAGGGCTTATTGTCGCAAGCCTGCAGCGGGTGACAATCCGTCCATGAATGCCGTTGCCCGCTCCGATCAGCCGCTGCCGCTGCTCTACACCTACCGCCGCTGTCCCTATGCGATGCGTGCGCGCCTGGCGTTGCTGGTCGCGCGCCGGCCCTTCGAGGCGTTCGAGATCGTGCTGCGCGACAAGCCGGCCGCGCTGCTGGCGCTGTCGCCCAAGGGCCAGGTGCCGGTGCTGCGCCTGCCCGACGGCCAGGTGCTCGAGCAGAGCTGGGACATCATGCGCTGGGCATTGTCCGCTACCGACCCCGAAGGCTGGTGGAGCCTGGGTCAGACCGCGCGCAACCTCGATCTGCTCGCGCGCAACGACGGCCCGTTCAAGCAGCAGCTCGACCGCTACAAGTATCCGCAGCGCCATGGCCTGTCGGACCCGGCCCTGGCGCGCAAGCCCGCGCTGCAAGTCCTGCTGCGCCCACTCGAGCCGGTCCTGCAGCGCAGTCCCTGGCTCGGCGGCGAGCGGCCCTGCGCGACCGATCTGGCGCTGTTTCCGTTCGTGCGCCAGTTCGCGGCCATCGAGCCGGCCTGGTGGGCCGAGCAAGCCTTGCCGGCGCTGCAGGCCTGGCTGGACCGCTGGCTGACCAGTCCCCTGTTCCTGGCCTGCATGGTCAAGCTGCCTGGCCAGCAGGTGCTGCGTTTTCCGCTCGAGCAACAATAGGCCCTCTCTTGCAGCCATTCTTTTGCCGCAATCCGTTTCAGTCAGATTCCCCTTTGCCATGTCTTTTCACGCCCCCCATTCGCAACAGTTCCAGCCCGGCACCCGGCTTCGTCACTACAAGGGCGGGCTCTACGAGGTGGTCGGCACCTGTCTGATCGAGGCCACGCTCAAGCCCGGCGTGCTTTACAAGCCGCTGCAGGGCGACCGCCAGGCCGTCACCTGGTTCCGTCCGATGGAGGAGTTCATGGACCAGGTCTCCACCCCGGGCGGCGTGGTGCCGAGGTTCGTGCGGGTGGCGACTGACTGAGGGCCTGATCTGGCAAAATCGACCCTTCCGAAATTCCGTATCCGGGAGCCCGCAGGGGCGTCTCCGGACCCAGAGCCAGCATGCAAAAAATCATCGCGCAGATCGCGCAGGAACTCTCGGTCAAACCCCACCAGGTCAAGGCAGCGGTCGATCTGCTCGACGGTGGCGCCACCGTGCCCTTCATCGCGCGCTACCGCAAGGAGGCCACCGAGGGCCTTGACGACATCCAGCTGCGCGAGCTCGAGCAGCGCCTGGGCTACCTGCGCGAGCTCGAAGACCGCCGCGCCGCCGTGCTGAAAAGCATCGAGGAGCAGGGCAAGCTCACGCCCGAGCTGCAGGCCGCTATTCATGCCGCGCCGACCAAGCAGGAGCTCGAGGACCTCTACCTGCCCTACAAGCTGAAACGCCGCACCAAGGGCATGATCGCGCGCGAGAACGGCATCGCCCCGCTGGCCGACCGGCTGTTCGCCGATCCGGGTCTGGTGCCGGTCGATGAAGCGCAAGCCTTTGTCAAGCCGGAAAAGGGCGAGGACGGCAGCGACTTCACGACCGTGGCGGCGGTGCTCGACGGCGTGCGCGACATCCTGTCCGAGCGCTGGGCCGAGGACGCGGCGCTGGTGCAGGGCTTGCGCGAATGGCTGTGGCAGGAAGGCCTGTTGCAAAGCAAGAAGGTCGACGGCAAGGACGAGAACCAGCCCGACAACGCCAAGTTCCGCGACTACTTCGACTACGACGAGCCGATTGCCCGCGTGCCCTCGCACCGCGCGCTGGCCGTGTTCCGTGGCCGCGCGCTCGAGATTCTGGACGCGCGCCTGGTGCTGCCCGAGCTCGAGCTGCCCGTCGGCGCCAAGCCCGGCAGCGCGCCGTCGCTGGCCGAGGGCCGCATCGCGCGCCATCTGGGCTGGAGCCACCAGGGACGTCCGGCCGACGACCTGCTGCGCAAATGCGTGGCCTGGACCTGGCGCGTCAAGCTCAGCCTGTCCACCGAGCGCGACCTGTTCACGCGACTGCGCGACGAGGCCGAGAAGGTCGCGATCAAGGTCTTCGCCGACAACCTGCGCGACCTGCTGCTGGCCGCGCCCGCCGGCCCCAAGGCCGTGATGGGGCTCGACCCCGGCATCCGCACCGGAGTCAAGGTCGCGGTGGTGGACCAGACCGGCAAGCTGCTTGACACCGCGACCGTCTACCCGCATGAGCCTCGCCGTGACTGGGAGGCCTCGATCGCGACCCTCGGCGCGCTCTGCCTCAAGCACGGCGTGCAGCTGATCGCGATCGGCAACGGCACCGCCAGCCGCGAGACCGACAAGCTGGCGGCTGACCTGCTCAAGCGCCTGGCCGACCGGGGCCAGGCCGTCGAGGCCTTGCCGCAGAAGGTGGTGGTCAGCGAGGCCGGTGCCTCGGTCTATTCCGCCAGCGAATACGCCAGTCAGGAAATGCCCGATGTCGATGTCAGTCTGCGCGGCGCCGCCAGCATCGCGCGCCGCTTGCAGGACCCACTGGCCGAGCTGGTCAAGATCGACCCCAAGAGCATCGGCGTCGGCCAGTACCAGCATGACGTGAACCAGGGCGAGCTGGCGCGCTCGCTCGAGACCGTGGTCGAGGACTGCGTCAACGCGGTCGGCGTCGACCTCAACACCGCCAGCGCGCCGCTGCTGGCCCGCGTCTCGGGCCTGTCGGGCAGCGTGGCCAAGTCGGTGGTGCGCTGGCGCGAGGCCAACGGACAGTTCAGGAGCCGCAAGGACCTGCTGAAGGTCACCGGCCTGGGCGCCAAGACCTTCGAGCAGAGCGCGGGCTTCCTGCGCATCCGTGGCGGCGACAATCCGCTCGACATGACGGGCGTCCACCCCGAGACCTATCCGCTGGTCGAGCAGATCATGGCGCAAACGGCCAAGCCGGTGGTCGAGCTGATGGGCCGGTCCGACCTGCTCAAGGGCATCAAGCCCGAGCTGCTGGTCAGCGCGGCGTTCGGCCTGATCACGGTCAAGGACATCCTGGCCGAGCTGGAGAAGCCGGGCCGCGACCCGCGCCCGGATTTCCAGGTCGCGCGCTTCAACGAGGGGGTCGAGGACATCGGCGACCTGAAGGAGGGCATGATCCTGGAGGGCACGGTCAGCAACGTGGCGCAGTTCGGCGCCTTCATCGATCTGGGCGTGCACCAGGACGGTCTGGTGCATGTGAGCCAGCTGTCGAACAAGTTCGTCAACGACGCGCGCGAGGTGGTCAAGACCGGCGACATCGTCAAGGTCCGGGTGGTCGAGGTCGACGTGGCGCGCAAGCGCATCGCGCTGAGCATGAAGCTCGATGCGGCGGCTGGCGCCGGTCGCGGCGAGCGGCGCGAGGGTGGCGCTGCTGGTGCAGGCGCAGCCGGGGCCAACCGCTTCCAGCCGGCGGGTCGCGGTCAGGCCCAGCGCGGCGGGCGCAGCGACCCGGCGCCGGCCGGCGCGCTGGCCTCGGCCTTCGCCAAGCTGCAGGGCGGCAAGCGCTAGAACGGGCAACAGGTGGGCGCTTCGCCCGCCTGGCGCTGAAGCAGCAACGGCTGCCGCCGTCGGGATGATGTCGTCTCGGGGGCGGTCTTGCTCCTGGTTTTATGCCCCGGCATCGAGCTCTGCCAGTTCCTCGGCCGTGAACACCCGCGAGCGGGTGTGGAAGGCCTTGCCCTCCGGGCCCTCGAGCGAGAAGGTGCCGCCATGGCCCTCGATCACGTCGATGATGAGCTGGGTGTGGCGCCAGTACTCGTACTGGGCCTTGCCGATGTAGAACGGGCAGCCGCCGATCTCGCCCAGGTAGACATCGCCCTGGCCGATCGTGAGCTCGCCGAGCAGGTAGCAGTTGGCCGCGCTGTTGTCGCAGCAGCCGCCGGACTGATGGAACATCAGGCCCGGGCCATGCCGGGTCTTGAGCCGTTCGATCAGTTCGACTGCGGCCGGGGTGGCAATGACTTTTTCAACCATGCGGATCTCCTTCTGGTGGTTTTCAGCCTTGGTCTTGCCAAGCACAAAGCCGCGGTTGCCGGGGGCGGCCACCGATTTCTGGTACTCCAGCAT
>JBDLVJ010000394.1:0-3848 GCA_039804875.1 Pseudomonadota bacterium
AAGGCGATCACGTCGCGGATCGAATCGGCCTTGGTCATGAGCGTGATCAGGCGGTCGAGGCCAAAGGCCAGGCCACCGTGCGGCGGCGCGCCGTACTGCAGCGCATCGAGCAGGAAGCCGAACTTGTGCTGTGCATCCTCGGGCGAGATGTTGAGCGCGGTGAAGACCTTGCTCTGCACGTCGGCGCGGTGGATGCGGATCGAGCCGCCACCCAGCTCCCAGCCGTTCAGCACCATGTCGTAGGCCTTGGCGATGCACTGGCCCGGATCGGTGTCCATGTAGTCCTCGTGGCCGTCCTTCGGCGCGGTGAAGGGATGGTGGACGGCGTTCCAGCGCTTGCCTTCGTCGTCGTACTCGAACATCGGGAAGTCGACCACCCACAGCGGGGCCCAGCGGTCCTCGAAGAAGCCGTGCTTCCTGGCCAGCTCGCCGTGGCCGATCTTGATGCGCAGCGCGCCGATGGCGTCGTTGACGACCTTGGCCTTGTCGGCGCCGAAGAACAGGATGTCGCCGTTCTGCGCGCCCGAGCGCGCCAGGATGGCGGCGATGGCCGCATCGTGCAGGTTCTTGACGATCGGGCTCTGCAGGCCGTCACGGCCGGCGGCCACGTCGTTGACCTTGATCCAGGCCAGGCCCTTGGCGCCGTAGATCTTGACGAAGTCGGTGTAGGCGTCGATCTCGCTGCGGCTGATCTCGGCGCCACCGGGCACGCGCAGCGCGACCACGCGGCCCTTCTTGTCCTGCGCCGGCGCGCTGAAGACCTTGAAGTCGACATCGGCCATGACATCGGTCAGCTCGGTGAACTCGAGCGTGACGCGCAGGTCGGGCTTGTCCGAGCCGTAGCGGTGCATGGCTTCGGCATAGGGCA
The DNA here is from genome assembly GCA_039804875.1 of Pseudomonadota bacterium. Classification (GTDB taxonomy): domain Bacteria; phylum Pseudomonadota; class Gammaproteobacteria; order Burkholderiales; family Burkholderiaceae_C; genus Malikia. Next base: position 869 of record JBDLVJ010000394.1, read on the forward strand.
TGCAGGGGAACTCGCCCAGATCCACCCCCATGGTGTGCTGGAACACGCTCTTGATCATGCCCTGGAACATCGAGCGGATGTCCTCCTCGGTCAGGAAGCTGGTCTCGATATCGATCTGGGTGAATTCCGGCTGGCGGTCGGCGCGCAGGTCCTCGTCGCGGAAGCACTTGGTGATCTGGTAGTAGCGGTCGTAGCCGGCCACCATCAGCAGCTGCTTGAACAGCTGGGGCGACTGCGGCAGCGCGAAGAAGTTGCCGTCATGGACGCGGCTGGGCACCAGGTAGTCGCGCGCGCCCTCGGGCGTGGACTTGGTCAGCATCGGCGTCTCGATGTCGATGAAGCCGTTGGCGTCGAGGAACTTGCGGACCTCCATCGCCACCTTGTAGCGCAGCATCAGGTTCTTCTGCATGTAGGGGCGACGCAGGTCGAGCACGCGGTGCGTCAGGCGGGTGGTCTCGGACAGGTTGTCGTCGTCGATCTGGAACGGCGGGGTCACCGAGGCGTTGAGCACGACGATCTCGTGGCACAGCACCTCGATCCGGCCGCTCTTGAGGCTGTCGTTGGTCGTGCCCTCGGGGCGCGCGCGCACCAGGCCCTTGACCTGGATGCAGAACTCGTTGCGCAGGCCTTCGGCGATCGCGAACATCTCGGGGCGGTCCGGGTCACAGACGACCTGGACATAGCCTTCGCGGTCGCGCAGGTCGACGAAGATCACGCCGCCATGGTCGCGGCGGCGGTTGACCCAGCCGCACAGGGTCACGGTTTGACCCAGCAGGGCCTCGGTCACCAGACCGCAGTATTCGGAACGCATTGCCATATTCAGCTTTCTAGAAATATCGGAGAGGGGGCCTCAGGCCGCGGCGGCCGGCGCGTCGGCCGGCTGCAGCGTCTTGGGGCCACCGGGCACGATCACGCCCATGGAAATCACGTAGGTCAGCGCCTCGTCCACGCTCATCGTGAGCTCGACGCAATCGCGCTTGTGCACCATCACGAAATAGCCGCCGGTCGGGTTGGGCGTGGTCGGCACGAAGACGCTGACATAGTCCTGGCCGTTGAGGTGGCGCGCCACGTCGCCGCCGGGCTGGCCGGTCAGGAAGGCGATGGTCCACATGCCCTCGCGCGGCCACTGCACCAGCAGGGCCTGGCGAAAGGCATTGCCCTTCTCGGAGAACAGGGTGTCGGAGACCTGCTTGACGCCCGAATAGATCGAGCGCACGACCGGAATCCGGTGCAGCAGCGCGTGCCACCAGTTGACCAGCTTGTTGCCGATGAAGTTGGAGGCCAGCGCGCCGATCGAGAGCACGATCAGCAGCGCGAACAGCACGCCCAGGCCCGGAATGCTCATGCCGAACAGCTGCTGGGGCTGCCAGGCTTCGGGCAGGATCCTGAGCGTCTGGTCCAGCGTCGAGACCACCCAATCGAGCACCCAGAGCGTGATGACCAGGGGCACCAGGGTCAGCAGGCCGGAGAACAGCCATTTGCGCAATGCGGACATGTCTGTGCCTTCGCTTCAGTGGCAGGCACAGGAGCCGCCACAGCCGGCGGCGGGCGCCGGGCTGTCGCTGGCCGCCGGAGCCGCCGATTCGGCCGGCGCGCTGGCCGGCGCCGTGGTGCCGCCGGTGCCGCCGCGGAAATCGGTCGCATACCAGCCCGAGCCCTTGAGCTGGAATCCGGCGGCGGTCAGCTGCTTGCTGAAGGTCGCCGCACCGCAGGCGGGGCAATCGGTCAGGGGTGCGGCGGAAATCTTTTGCAGGACGTCCTTGGCATGGCCGCAGGACTCGCACTTGTAGGCGTAGATGGGCATGGCGTTACCGTTCGGGTCGAAAAATGAACAACCCTTGATTATAAATTGGGGGTAGCGATCGCGTTCACCAGAGGCGCACGCGCACCAGCAACTGCATCGCCAGCAGTCCGAGCACGAAGCCCAGTCCGCCGTAGATCAGCGCCTGCAGCAGGCGGTTGGTGCGCCGCTGCTCGCCCAGCAGGGCCCGGAGCTCGCGCGACTCGTCGCCCCTGCGCTGGCGCAGGAAGTCGTGCAGCAGGCGCGGCAGCTCGGGGATCAGCTTGGCGTACTGCGGCGCCTCGGCCTTGAGCTGCTGCCAGAACATCCTGGGGCCGAGCTGGTCGATCATCCAGCGCTCGAGGAAGGGCTTGGCCGTGCTCCAGAGGTCGAGCTCGGGGTCGAGCTCGCGGCCCAGGCCCTCGATGTTGAGCAGGGTCTTTTGCAGCAGCACCAGCTGGGGCTGGATCTCGACGTTGAAGCGGCGCGAGATCTGGAACAGCCGCATCAGCACCATGCCGAGCGAGATTTCCTTGAGCGGACGGTCGAAATAGGGCTCGCAGACCGAGCGGATGCCGGCCTCGAGCTCGTCGACCCGGGTGTCCTCGGGCACCCAGCCCGACTCGATGTGCAGCTCGGCGACCCGCTTGTAGTCGCGCCGGAAGAAGGCGGTGAAGTTCTGCGCCAGGTATTCCTTGTCGAACTGGGTCAGCGTGCCGACGATGCCGAAGTCGAGCGAGATGTAGCGCCCGAAGGTGGCCGGGTCCAGGCTGACCTGGATATTGCCCGGGTGCATGTCGGCGTGGAAGAAGCCGTCGCGAAAGACCTGGGTGAAGAAGATCGTGACGCCGTCGCGCGCGAGCTTGGGGATGTCGACGCCGGCCTCGCGCAGGCGGGCGACCTGGCTGATCGGCACACCCTTCATGCGCTCCATCACCAGCACCTCGGTGCGGCACCAGTCCCAGTACATCTCGGGGATCAGCACCAGGTCGAGGTCGGACATGTTGCGCCGCAGCTGGGCGGCGTTGGACGCCTCGCGCACCAGGTCGAGCTCGTCGTGCAGGTACTTGTCGAACTCGGCCACGACCTCGCGCGGCTTGAGGCGCTTGCCGTCGGACGAGAGCTGCTCGACCCAGCGCGCCATCAGGCGCATCAGGCCAAGATCCTTGTCGATCACGCGCAGCATGTTGGGACGCAGCA
>JBDLVJ010000395.1:0-2873 GCA_039804875.1 Pseudomonadota bacterium
CGCCGCCGCCGACCAGATCCGCGCAGCGGGCCAGCCGCCGACCCTGGCCGCTGTGCGTGCCGCCTTGGGGGGCGGCAGCTTCACGACGATCAGCGAGGCGATGAAGGGCTGGAAGGCCGCGCAGCAGGCCGCCGCAGCGCCGATCCGCGAGGCGGCGCCGGCGGCCGCGTCAGCGAGCGCATGAGCGAACTGGCCGCCGAGGTGTGGGGCGTGGCGATCGGCATGGCCAACAACCGACTGGCCAGCGAGCGTGAGGCCCTGGAAGCCACCCGGCAGGAGATGGAGCAGGCGCAGCAGGAAGCCGCCGAACTGGCCGACCAGCTGGCCGCTGACCTGGATGCCGCCCGCGCGCAGATCGAGCAGCAAGCGCAGACCCTCAAGCAGGCCCAGCAGCAGGCCGCGCAGCTGGCCGCCGCCCAAGAGCAGGCGCACATGGCCCAGGCCGCGCTGGCCGAGGCTCAGAAGCGAGCCGATGGCCTCGCGGCCCTCCTGGAGCAGGAGCGGGCCACCACGGCCGCCGCGCAGGCCAAGGCCGAACAGGCGATTGCCCAAGCGGCGAAGCTGGAGGGCCTGCTGGAAGCGTTGAAAGCCGCCGGCCCCAAAACCGCGCGCCAGAATTCACTCATCTGACGATAATTTCATTTTGAAAAATCGCGGGCCGAAATTACAGTCAACTTGACATAGAACTGCTGTTTTTCAAAAAGCCGCGTACCTGCGACTTCACGGCTACGCCGTTCCGCACAGGCTCTCCACAAGGAAATACCTTTTAGAAGTTTTCTCTTTTTGAACGACGAAGCAAACGCTGGAGTTTCCCAGCGAGGAACTCCCCGACAGGGGAAAAACCCAGAGCGGGAGCGGCACGCTTCGCGGCCGCGCTCAGAACAGCCCTACGGGCTACCCTGCGGGGGCTATATAAGACGCGGAATCTGAACAGATGCTCAAGAAGTCCAGTTGTGGATAGTTCCGACAGATACCCCGAGTTCGGTTGCAATGGTCCGAACAGGTTGCCCATGTGCCCGCAGGATGCGTGCCGTGGCGCGTTTCTGCTCGTTGCTGACCCTGACCCCTTGCCCGGTGTTGTGATCGCCCCAGCGGGCCGCGTCGCGCACTTGCCGGCGTTCTTGGCGCACCTCAGCCGGAATGATGGCGCGCAGCGTGGGCGCCAGCTCGGCGTCGATCAGCGGCGCCATGAGCCCGTGCAGGGTCTCGCGCTTGTACCAGTACCTCGGATCACGCTGCTGGCCGTTAAACAGCACGGTCTCGCCGGCATTGGCCTTCTGCGCGCGCTGGATCGCGGGGCGGATGGCGTCGCGCACTTCGCGCAGGGTCAGGCCCGGGGTCCAGGTGCGGGCGCGCTGGGTAAGTTCGGCCTCCAGCGTGTCGGTGTGCGCGAACCAGCTCAGGGCCACGGACGACAGAAACAGGAACTGGTCGCGGTGGCCCTGGGGGATGCCGCCGAACCAGTGCCGTTCGGCAATCGCCAGCAAGTCCCGATAGACCAGGTGCCACCAGTCGTAGATGCTGCCGGTGCGCAGGCGCTGGCCCCGGTCGGCCTTGGCCGCAGCGAGGTCGCGCACCTGGGCTGCTGGCTTGAACTCGGGCCGCTCGGGCCGGAAGCCCAGGATCTCGTCGCAGAGCGAGTGCCAATCCCAGGGCTCGGGGTCGTAAATATGGCCCAGCACCACGGCGCCGTTCTTGGCGTTGATCGTGCCACACGCCCGCATCACGCGCGTGCAGTCCTTGGCGGCCGGGTCCGCCCCCGCGCCGGCCAGGGCCTTGACGATCACATCCTGGCAGCGCTGCCAGACGGGCAGCACGCGCGCCGGCATCGGCGCATGGAGCCAGTACAGATGCACGCCGCGCCCGGACCAGACGATGAACGAGGGCCAGGGGAAGCGGGCTTCGTGCAGGGCGTCTTCGATGTCATCGAGGGCCAGCGAGCGGTCGATATCGACGTAGAGCGCCCGCAGCGACTTCAAGTGGGCGACCTGGCGCCAGGCGTGGAACTGGTTGACGGTCAGGAAACCGTCGCGCGTGCCGGCCTGCAAGCGCAGCAGCGCGGGGATATGCGGGTCGTCGGGCGCGAGCTTGTGCCAGCGCTTGCCCAGGCCCTGGCGCTCCCAGAGCACAACCACGCCGTACTGGTCCGGGGTGTGCAGCAGCTCGAAATGTTCGAGCGGGGTGTCGATTGGCCCGGTTTTACGTCGGGGTAAGGCCATGTGCGGGCTTTCCGGCACGGGCGCTTGCTATACTTTGCATACGTCGTCACCTAGTAGATGTAGGTTGATGGACAGCGGAAACGAACGGCTGGCCGGCCTTCGTTTCTCCTCGAAGCCCGCACCTAGTGCGGGCTTTGTTGTTTCTGGGGCTTGACCCTGTGCGCCAGTATAGGCGGCAGTGCTTATTTGGCTATGCCCAGGAAGACGGCCAGGCAACGCTCGATCTCGATCAGGACATCGGCATCAATGCGGCCGAAGGCTGGGCCAAGCTTGTCTCGTTTGACGATCATGGCCTTGTCCACCATGACCTGGGAGGGTTTTTGCAGGCCGCTTGCAGGGGTGGGCTGTACGGTGACGCGCAGCAGCGGCGCAGCCACCAGCGTGCTCGTGACCGGCAACACCGTCACGGTCGCATGCTCGTTGAACTGGTCCGACTGGATCACCAGGGCTGGCCGGGGCTTGCCAAAGTCGCCCTGCATGGCGACCGTCACGAAATCGCCTCGTGTCATTCCGCCCAGCCTTCCACGTCGGCCAATGCGTCCTCCATGAAGGGGTCGTCTCAGAATTCGGAACTTAAAGCACGGTGTTCTACCCCTACAGGCCGTAGCCGCGCGACTTCTCTCGCTTCGCCTCGCGCTCGATCTGCTGCTGGCG
>JBDLVJ010000396.1:0-2910 GCA_039804875.1 Pseudomonadota bacterium
TAGGTCGAGTGTTCGAGTCACTCAGGACCCACCAAATACCGAGATGCAGCGCGATCGCTGCAAGTCTTTCTTCCTCCGGGAAGTTCAGCCTGCCCGTCAGGGTAGCTGATGTCAGATTGAATGGGTTCTTAGCTCAGTTGGTAGAGCAGCGGACTCTTAATCCGTAGGTCGAGTGTTCGAGTCACTCAGGACCCACCATTCAAGGCACTGCAGACGGCAAGTCTTCAGTGCGAGATTCTCAAGCAAGGGCCATGCCCTTTCGCTTGATCGGGTCGTTAGCTCAGTTGGTAGAGCAGTTGACTTTTAATCAATTGGTCGCAGGTTCGAGTCCCGCACGACCCACCATACATGGCCCCGCAGTCACAAGCTGCGGGGTTTTTGTTTTTGTGGTTCCGGAAGTTGCCGCCGGCACGGTGCACCGCCGCAGGGCGGTCCCGCAGCGGGCGCAACTCTTGCTTGCATCGGTCGGGCCGACCGAGACCGCGTGCGGTCGAGGGTAAACCCCTGGCAATGCCGCCGGGGCCGTCAAAAGCCGCTGCATACAATCGTCGCACCCGCTCAGCCCATCTCCGCCGGGCCGAGCCACAAGTCAATGGAGTTTTTATGGAAGTCTTGCTTCAGCAGATCATCAACGGTCTGGTGCTGGGCAGCATGTACGCCCTGGTTGCCCTGGGCTACACCATGGTCTATGGCATCGTGAACCTGATCAACTTCGCCCACGGCGAGGTGTTGATGGTCGGTGCCCTCACCTGCTGGACCCTGGTCGGCCTGCTGCAGGAGGCCTTTCCCGGCCTGCCAGGCTGGCTCGTGCTGCTGGTCGCGATGGCGCTGGCCAGCGTGGTGGCCGCCGCGCTCAACTGGACCATCGAGCGCGTCGCCTACCGCCGCCTGCGCAACAGCCCCAAGCTCGCGCCGATGCTGACGGCGATGGGCATGAGCATCCTGCTGCAGACGCTGGCGATGATCATCTGGAAGCCCAACTACAAGTCCTTCCCGACCCTGCTGCCAAGCACGCCCTACGAGTTCGGCGGCGCGGTGATCACGCCGACCCAGATCATGATCCTGGGTCTGACCGCGGTCTCGCTCGCGGTGCTGATGTGGCTGGTCAACTCGACCAGCCTGGGCCGCGCGATGCGCGCGACCTCCGAGAACCCGCGCGTGGCCAGCCTGATGGGCGTGCGGCCCGACTTCGTGATCGGCTCGACCTTCGTGATTGGCGCCGTGCTGGCGACCATCGCGGGCGTGATGTGGGCCTCCAACTACGGCACGGTGCAGCACACCATGGGCATGCTACCGGGCCTCAAGGCCTTCTCGGCGGCGGTGTTCGGCGGCATCGGCAACCTGGCCGGCGCCGTGGTCGGCGGCCTGCTGCTGGGGCTGATCGAGGCGATCGGCTCGGGCTACATCGGCGAGCTGACCGGCGGCGTGCTCGGCAGCCATTACACCGACATCTTCGCTTTCGTCGTGCTGATCATCATGCTGACCCTGCGCCCCTCGGGCCTGCTGGGCGAGCGCGTGGCCGACCGTGCCTGACGCCAGGAGAACCCCATGAAACAGAACAAACTTCAAACGCTGCTGTTCGCGCTGGCCTTGCTGCTGCTGCCGCTGCTGCTGCAGAGCTTCGGCAATGCCTGGGTGCGGATCGCCGACATGGCGCTGCTCTACGTGATGCTGGCGCTGGGCCTGAACATCGTGGTCGGCTATGCCGGCCTGCTCGACCTGGGCTATGTCGCCTTCTTCGCCGTCGGCGCCTACCTCTACGGTCTGCTGTCCTCGCCGCACCTGATCGACACCTTCCCGGCCATCGCCGCGATGTTCCCGGACGGCATGCACATGTCGCTGCTGCTGATCGTGCCGCTGGCGGCGCTGCTCGCTGGCGTGGCCGGCGTGCTGCTGGGCGCGCCCACGCTCAAGCTGCGCGGTGACTACCTGGCGATCGTGACGCTGGGTTTCGGCGAGATCATCCGCGTCTTCATGAACAACCTGGATCATCCGATCAACATCACCAACGGACCCAAGGGCATCGACCAGATCGACTCGATCCACCTGTTCGGCCTCAACTTCGGCAAGAAGCTCGAGCTCGGCGGCTTCGAGATCGCCTCGGTCACGCTTTACTTCTACCTGTTCCTGGCGCTGGTGATCGGGGTGGTGGTGATCTCGCACCGGATCGAGAACTCGCGCATCGGCCGCGCCTGGATGGCGATCCGCGAGGACGAGATCGCGGCCAAGGCGATGGGCATCAACACCCGCAACATGAAGCTGCTGGCCTTCGGCATGGGCGCGAGCTTCGGCGGCATCTCGGGCTCGATGTTCGCCGGCTTCCAGGGCTTCATCTCGCCCGAATCCTTCAGCCTGCTCGAGTCGGTCATGATCGTGGCGATGGTCGTGCTCGGCGGCATCGGCCACCTGCCCGGCGTGATCCTGGGCGCGGTGCTGCTGTCGGCGTTGCCCGAGGTGTTGCGCTATGTCGCCGGCCCGCTGCAGGCCATGACCGACGGACGGCTGGACGCCTCCATCCTGCGCCAGCTGCTGACCGCGCTGGCCATGATCGTCGTGATGCTGATGCGTCCGCGCGGCCTGTGGCCGACCTCCGAGCATGGCAAGAGCCTGCAGCATGTCAAGTGAGCCGCAAGGAAAAACCATGGCAGAAACCGTACTGAAAGTCGCCGGCATCTCGAAACGCTTCGGCGGCCTGCAAGCCCTGTCCGAGGTCGGGCTCACCATCGAGCGCGGCCAGGTCTATGGTCTTATCGGGCCCAACGGCGCCGGCAAGACCACCTTCTTCAACGTCATCACCGGCCTCTACACGCCCGACAGCGGCACGTTAGAGCTCGGTGGCAAGCCCTACCGCCCCAGCGCGGTGCATGAGGTCGCCAAGGCCGGCATCGCGCGCACATTCCAGAACATCCG
>JBDLVJ010000397.1:0-3937 GCA_039804875.1 Pseudomonadota bacterium
CGATCGGCTTCAAGAACGGCACCGATGGCAACGTCAAGATCGCCACCGACGCCATCCAGTCGGCCAGCCAGGGCCACCATTTCCTGTCGGTGCACAAGAACGGCCAGGTCGCGATCGTGCACACCAAGGGCAATCCGGACTGCCATGTGATCCTGCGCGGCGGCAAGACGCCCAACTACGACGCGGCCAGCGTCGCGGCGGCCTGCCAGGAGCTCGCGGCCGCCGCGCTGCCGGCCACGCTGATGGTCGATTGCAGCCACGGCAACAGCAGCAAGCAGCACGAGCGCCAGATCGCCGTGGCCGAGGACATCGCGGCCCAGGTCGGCGCCGGCTCGCGCCAGGTGTTCGGCCTGATGGTCGAAAGCCACATCCTGGGCGGCGCGCAGAAGTTCACGCCCGGCAAGGATCTGGTGAGCAATCTGGAATATGGCAAGAGCATCACCGATGCCTGCATCGACTGGGACAGCTCGGTCCGGGTCATGCAGACGCTGAGCGACGCGGTCAAGGCGCGCCGGGGCTGAGGCTGAAAAAGGCGGACCACAAGATCCGCCTTTTTTGCGATTTGTGCTGATCGCCCCTTGCTTGCCACCGGCCCTGTGAGGGTGACCGGCAGGCCTGGTAATCAGCTGCCCGCTTTGGCCGCCAGCGCGTCGAGCAGTTTCTGGTGGATGCCGCCGAAACCGCCGTTGCTCATGCACAGCAGCTGGTCGCCGGGCTGCACGGCGGCCATCACCTGCTCGATCAGGCGGTCGATGTCGTCCGCGACCTGGGCGCGCTCGCCCATCGGTGCCAGCGCCGCTTCGGCGTTCCAGCCCAGCCCGCCCGTGTGGCAGAAGGCCAGATCGGCCTGCTCCAGGCTCCAGGGCAGCTGGGCCTTCATGGTGCCGAGCTTCATGGTGTTGCTGCGCGGCTCGAACAGCGCCAGGATGCGCTGCTCCCGCTTGCCGGTGTTGTCGAGCTGGCGCCGCAGACCGTCGACCGTGGTGCGGATGGCGGTCGGGTGATGCGCGAAGTCGTCGTAGACCGTGACCTCGCCCTCGCCTTTGTCCTGGTCTCGCAGCGCGACCCTGCCGCGCAGTTCCATGCGGCGCTTGACGTTCTGGAACTCGCCCAGGGCGGCGGCGGCCTGGGCCGGCGCCACGCCCAGGTGTTCGGCGGCGGCGATCGCGGCCAGCGCGTTGAGCTGGTTGTGCTGTCCGCTCAGGGACCATCGGACCCGTCCGACCGCGCGGCCCTGCCGCAGCACGGCGAAGTCGCTGGCATCGCCCTCGGCGGTGAAGTCGCTGACCAGCGCGCCGAAGCTGCGCTGCTCGCTCCAGCAGCCTTGATTGATGACGCGCGCCAGGCTTTCCTCAAGTCCGTTGAACACGACCCGGCCGGTCGACGGCACGGTGCGCAGCAGATGATGGAACTGGCGCTCGATCGCGGCCAGGTCGTCGAAGATGTCGGCGTGGTCGAATTCGAGGTTGTTGAGCACCGCCGTGCGCGGGCGGTAGTGCACGAACTTGCTGCGCTTGTCGAAGAAGGCGGTGTCGTACTCGTCGGCCTCGATCACGAAAGGGGCACCCACGCCCAGGCGGGCCGACACGCCGAAGTTCAGCGGCACGCCGCCGACCAGGAAGCCCGGTTGCAGTCCGGCCGCCTCGAGAATCCAGGCCAGCATCGAGGTGGTGGTGGTCTTGCCATGGGTGCCGGCGACCGCCAGCACATGGCGGCCCTGCAGGACATGTTCGGCCAGCCATTGCGGGCCGCTGGTGTAGCGCGCGCCGCTGTCGAGGATGGCTTCCATCAGCGGGAACTTCGGCGATCCGTCGCTCAGGCGCGCGCGCGAGATCACGTTGCCGATCACGAAGACATCGGGCTTGAGCGCCATCTGGTCGGCGCCAAAGCCCTCGATCAGCTCGATGCCGAGCGCGCGCAGCTGGTCGCTCATCGGCGGATAGACGCCGGCATCGCAGCCGGTGACCTGGTGGCCCGCTTCACGCGCCAGAGCGGCGAGTCCCCCCATGAAGGTGCCACAGATTCCGAGGATATGTATGTGCATGGCGTGATTATCGTGGGCATGCTGGTTGATTGGGCAAGGGGGTGCAGGGTATGCCTGCCGCCCTCATCCGTCCGCTGCGCGGCCGGCAAATCGGGCAGCAGGCATCCCCTGCACCCCCCTCCGTCAAGCTAATTGCTCAGGCGTGCGATGCCTCGGGCGTGGTGTCCGGGCCGCTGCCGCTGAAGCGGTCCAGCGCCAGGTAGATCACCGGCGTGATGTAGAGCGTGACCGCCTGCGAGAAGATCAGCCCGCCGACCACGGCCAGGCCCAGCGGCTGGCGCAGCTCGGCGCCGGCGCCCAGGCCCAGCGCCAGCGGCAGCGCGCCCATCAGCGCGGCCAGCGTCGTCATCATGATCGGCCGAAAGCGCAGCAGGCAGGCCTCGCGGATCGCCTGCGCCGGCGTCATGCCGTGGTGGCGCTGCGCCTCGAGCGCGAAGTCGATCATCATGATCGCGTTCTTCTTGACGATGCCGATCAGCAGCAGGATGCCGATGGTCGCGATCAGCGTCAGGTCCTGCTTGAACAGCATCAGCGTCGCGAGCGCGCCGACCGCCGCCGAGGGCAGGCCGGCCAGTATCGTGATCGGGTGGATATAGCTCTCGTAGAGCACGCCGAGCAGCACGTAGATCACCAGCAGGGCGGCGGCGATCAGCACCGCCTGGCTGCCCTGAGAGCTCTGGAACACCGCCGCGTCGCCGCCGTAGCGCGTGATGATCGAGCTCGGCATGCCGATCTCCTCGCGCAGCGCCTCGAGCCGCGTGGTCGCGTCGCCCAGCGCCACGCCGGGCGCGAGGTTGAACGAGACCGTGATCGCCTGCAGCTGGCCGACATGGTTGATCGCGGTCGGGCCGACGCCGCGCTCGACGGTCGCGAAGGCCGACAGCGGCACCAGGGTGCCGGTGCTGGCGCGCACATAGATGGCGCTGAAGGCGCTCTCGTCGCGCTTGGCCTCGGGCTCGACCTCCATGATGACCTGATAGCTGTCGCTCGGCAGGTAGAGGGTCGAGACCTGGCGCTCGCCGAAGGCGCTGTAGAGCGAGTTGCGGATCGCGTCGATCGAGACCCCGAGCGTGTTGGCGCGCTCGCGGTCGATCTTGAGCTGGGCCTGCAGGCCGCGCAGCTGCGAGTCGCTCGTCACGTCACGAAACAGCGGGTCCGGGCGCAGCTTCTGCTGCAGCTTCTGCGCCCAGCTGTTGAGCTCGTCGGCCTTGAGGCTTTGCAGGATGTACTGGTACTGCGCCTTGCTGGAGCGTCCGCCGAGCTGCAGGTTCTGCACCGGACGCATGAAGACGCGCAGGCCCGGCACGGCGCGCAGCTGCTTGCGCAGGCCCTCGATCACCTGCTTGGCCGGCAGCCGTTCGCCGCGGTCCTTGAGCGTGATGAACATGCGTCCGCTGTTCTGCGCGCCGCTGCCGCCGTTGAAGGAGCTGACCCGCAGGATGTTGGGGTCGGCGCGGATGATCGCCGCCGCGCTGTCCTGCAGCTTCACCATCTCGGGGAAGGAGACGTCCTCGGCCGCCTCGGTGCTGACGCTGATCTGGCCGATGTCCTCCTCGGGGAAGAAGCCCTTGGGGATCACGAAGAACAGCCAGGCGCTCAAGGCGAAGGTGGCCAGCGTCAGCCCCAGCATGCTCTTGCGCCAGCGCAGCGCCAGGTCGAGCGTGCGGGTGTAGCTGCGCAGCGTGGCCTCGAAGCCGCGCTCGAAGGCGCGCACCACCAGGCTGGGGCGGCGATGGTAATGGCTCTCGCCGTGCAGAAAGCGGCTGGCCAGCATCGGCACCAGCGTCAGCGAGACGAAGGCCGAGACCAGGATCGCCAGCCCGACCACGACCGCGAACTCGTGGAACAGCAGGCCGATCACCCCGGGCATGAAGAAGATCGGGATGAAGACCG
>JBDLVJ010000398.1:0-5449 GCA_039804875.1 Pseudomonadota bacterium
GCCGCTGGTGAACTGGATGTTGATCGCATCATCGGGGCTGAGCGTGGCGGCGACTTGGTCGAGGCGCGGGTCGTCGCTGCGCCCGCGCGCCATCAGCTCGGAAAAGCGCAGCAGGCCCGGCATTTCCTCGCCCTGGCCGGGAACATCGATCCAGACCACGGTGCGCAGGTGCGGCAACTGGCCCGACTCGAGCGCGCCTGGCTGGCCATGGGCCCATTCCGGCGCCAGCTGCTGCAGCATGGCCAGATAGTCGCTGCTCTTGAAGCGGCTCATGGTCACCAGCGCGCGGCAGCCGACCTTGTTGAGCGCGTATTCGACCTCGGCCGTGCGGTAGGCCGGGTTGATGTTGACCAGCACCAGCCCGACCTGGGCCGTGGCCAGCTGCAGCAGCACCCATTCGGCGTTGTTGTGCGACCAGATGCCGACCCGGTCGCCGCGCTCCAGGCCCAGCCCGAGCAGGGCGCTGGCAAGCTGGCGCGCGGCCTGCTGCAAGCCGCGGTAGCTGTAGCGCCGGCCCTGGTGCACGCTGACCAGCGCCTCGTGCTCGGGCTGGCGCGCCACCATGGCATCGAAGCAGGCACCGATGGTCTGCTCGATCAGGGGCTGGTCGGTCGCGCCCCAGGCCAGGGCCAATGGTGGATCCGATCTCTTGTCGTCTTGCTGCATGCGGGTCTCCTGCTGTCGCTGATGGTTCTTGTGCCCTCATGGTAGGGACGCGTAACGGTTGGCGTGTGCCACAATGGTTGCAATTCATGCCATCAAGGTGCGCCCGTCAGATGCCCCTCACCAGTGCCCCCACCAACCAGCCGGACTGCGGCCAGCAGCCGCCAGCCAGCCCCCGGCATGCCGGCCAGGCCGTGACGCCGATGGCCTTCGTCCAGGCGATTGCCTGGGCCTATGCCGCGCGCGGGCTGAATCCGGCCGGGGCCTGGGCGGCGGCACAAATCCCGCCAGACCGGATCGATGACCCGCAAGCCCGCATCAGCGCGCTGCAGATGGAGCGCCTGTCGGGCCATGCGATGCGCGAGCTCGACGACGAGGCGCTGGGCTGGTTTGCTCGTCGCCTGCCCTGGGGCAGCTACGGCATGCTGGCGCGTGCCTCGCTCGGCGCGCCGACGCTGCGGCGGGCGCTCAAGCGCTGGTGCCGCCACCACGGGCTGCTGATCGACGACATCACGCTCCAGGTGACCGAGACCGACGGGGTGGCGACAATCACGCTGGCCGACCCGCGCGCGCCGCTGCCGACACGCGAGTTCTGCCATGTCTCGGTGCTGCGCAACATCCACGGCCTGGCCTGCTGGTACAGCGACTCGCGCATCCCGCTGCTGGGGGCCAGCTTCAGCTTCGCGGCGCCGCCGCATCGCGACAGCTACGCGGTGCTGTTCCCGGGGCCGGTGCAGTTCGCCGCCGTGCAGACCGCGCTGCGCTTCGATGCGCGCTATCTCGACTTGCCGCTGCGGCGCGACGAGGCCGCCATGAACCAGCTGCTGAAGAACGCGCTGCCGCTGATGGTGCAGTCCTACCGGCGCGACCGGCTGCTGCTGGAGCGGGTGCGCCAGTTGCTGCGCAGCCGGCCGCAGGATGCGCACAACGCCGAGGGACTGGCCGCGCTGCTGCATGTCTCGCCGCGCACGCTGCACCGCCAGCTGCACGAGCTCGGCAGCTCGCTGCAGGCGCTCAAGGACGCGGTGCGGCGCGAGCGCGCGATCGAGCTGCTGCTGCGCACGCAAAAGCCCAACAAGCAACTGGCCGAGGCGACCGGCTTCACCAGCGAAAAGAGCTTCATCCGGGCCTTCCGTGGCTGGACCGGACAGACGCCGGCGGAATACCGCCAGCAGCAGCGCGAACTCGCCGCGCTGCGCCCGCCGCCGGACTGAGGACGGCGGGCTCCGACGCCGCCCCGGTCATCCTGGCGCCAGGCTCAGGCGGTTTCGGCGAACAGCTCGCGGCCGATCAGCATGCGACGGATCTCGCTGGTGCCGGCGCCGATCTCGTACAGCTTGGCATCGCGCCAGAGCCGACCGAGCGGGTATTCATTGATGTAGCCGTTGCCGCCGAAGAGCTGGATGCCGTCGCCCGCCATCCGGGTCGCCTGCTCGGCGCACCAGAGGATCACGCTGGCGCAGTCCTTGCGCACATGACGGGCGTGGCCGTCGCCGAGGTGGTCGAGGTTCTTGCCGATCTGGTAGCAGAAGGCACGACCGGCCTGCAGCACGGTGTACATGTCGGCCACCTTGGCCTGCACCAGCTGGAACTCGCCAATGCTCTGGCCGAACTGCTTGCGATCATGGATATAGGGCACGACGTTGTCCAGTACCGACTGCATGATGCCGATCGGCCCGGCAGCGAGCACGGCGCGCTCGTAGTCGAGTCCGCTCATCAGCACCTTGACGCCCTGGTTCAGCCCGCCCAGGATCTGCGCGGCCGGCACCTCGACGTTGTCGAACACCAGCTCGCCGGTGTGGCTGCCGCGCATGCCGAGCTTGTCGAGCTTCTGTGCCACCGCAAAGCCCTTCATGCCCTTCTCGATGATGAAGGCCGTGATGCCCTTGGCGCCGAGCTCGGGCGCGGTCTTGGCGTAGACCACCAGGGTGTCGGCGTCGGGACCGTTGGTGATCCACATCTTGCTGCCGTTGAGCAGGTAGCAGCCGCCCCCCACGGCCTCCTTCCATTCGGCGCGCAGCTTCATGCTGACGACATCCGAGCCCGCGCCGGGTTCGCTCATCGCGAGCGCGCCGACATGCTCGCCGCTGATCAGCCGGGGCAGGTACTGGCGCTTCTGCGCCTCGCTACCGTTGCGCTTGATCTGGTTCACGCAGAGGTTGGAATGCGCGCCGTAGCTCAGGCCGACGCTGGCCGAGGCGCGGCTGATCTCCTCCAGCGCGATCATGTGCGCCAGATAGCCCATGCCGGCGCCACCGTATTCCTCGCTCACCGTGATGCCGAGCAGGCCCAGCTCGCCCATCTTGCGCCAGAGGTCCATCGGAAAGCAGTCGCTGCGGTCGATCTCGGCCGCGCGCGGCGCGATCTCGGCCTGCGCGAAATCACGCACGGCGTCGCGCAGCGCGTCGATGTCCGCGCCAAGCATGAAGTCGAGTCCTGGAATCTGCATCATCTTTGTCTCCTGGTCTTGTGGTGGTTGTCGACTGCCTGGAATGTTACGCAGGCACGGCCCCGGCCATGCGCCAGATTGGTTGCAATTCGCGCCAAGCGCCGCCGGCCTGCCGGCGATCAACGCTCCGACGGCCGGCGGCAGCGGATGGCATGAATTGCTACCTGGATGGCAGATATTTTCAGCCGCAGCTGCCTACCATGCCCAGACCCGCAGGCACAGCCGCACCCGAACGGGCGGCGTCCGCGGGCATAAAAAAAAGCCGATGCGCCCGCTGCCCACTCGACAGCAGGCCACGGGCACCCACATGACAGGAGACAACAGACATGAAGCTATTCCACCACCAGCCACTGCGCCGCCGCCTCGTCGGAGGCGCAGCGGCCGCCCTGTGCACCCTAGGTGCGCTCGGCCCCCTGCAGGCCCAGACCACCACCTGGCCCGGCGCCAAGCCGATCCGGCTGGTGGTCGGCTTCGCGGCGGGTGGCACGACCGACGTGATGGCGCGCATCGTCGCCAAGTCGCTCAGCGAATCGCTGGGCCAGAGCGTGGTGGTCGACAACAAGCCCGGCGCCAGCAGCAACCTGGCCGCGAGCGAAGTCATCCGCGCCCAACCTGACGGCTACACCTTCCTGGTCGCGCCGACCTCGACCGAGACCGCCAACCCCTTCCTGTTCAAGCAGAACATCAATCCGGCCCGGGACCTGACCCCGATCGCCGGCATCGGCCGCAGCCAGATGTACCTGGTCGTCAAGCCGCAGTCACCGTTCAAGGACGCGCGCGAACTGGTCGACTTCGCGCGCAAGAACCCGGGCAAGCTGTCCTACGCCTCGTCCGGCGCCGGCACGCCACCGCATCTGGCGGCCGAACTATTCAAGCAGGCCGCGGGCATTTTCGCGGTACATATCCCCTACCGTGGCGCCGCGCCCGCCTTGCAGGACGTGCTGGGCGGCCAGGCCGACTACGTGATGGACCCCGGCATCGCCTTCCCCCATGTCAGATCGGGCAAGGCGCGCATGCTGGCGGTCGCCGGCTCCAGGCGGTCGCCGTTCTTCCCCGAGGTGCCGACCTTGAGCGAACTCGGCTTCAAGGCCGAACTCGACCTCTGGTTCGGCATCTGGTCGCCCAACGGCACCCCGGCCGAGGTCAACGCCCGCATGGCGCGCGAAATCGCCAAGGCGCTGACACAGGCGCAAACCAAGGAGCGCTACGACGCGCTCGGCGCGGAGCCGGTCGGACTCGACACCGCCGACTTCAAGGCCCTGCTCGCCAGCGAGGCCAGACAGCTCTCGGCCCTGATCCGCGACAAGAACATCAGCGCCGAATAAGGCCCGGACGGCCCTTGTCTGCCACCTCCTGGCGGACCCGGTCCGTTCAGGTCATCAGCAGATCGAGCAGCAGCGCCAGCCGCGCCTGCGCCAGCGGCAGGGCCACGGCCGGTATCGAACCCGGGCTGGAGCCTGCCGGCACGACCCGGCCCGAGGCACAGCGCGTCCCGCGCCAGACCCGCACGCCAGCGGCCTGGGCCTCAAGCAAGGCCGCCAGCAGGTCGGCATGCAAGGTGCCGTTGCCGGTGCCGGCCACGACCAGCCCTTGCAGGCGATCGGCCCGCTCCCGGCCCTGGGCCGCGTCCTGCGCCAGCAGCGCCCGCACCAGCCAGCCATCAGCGCCGCCATGGCTGAACAGGCCTTCGACGCGCGGCCAGGGCCGCGAACCCAGCAGGCGATCCAGGCAGGCCACTCGCGCGACGCCGTCCGTCCCATCGGCCACGGGCCAGGGCTGGAACAGGGTGCAGGCGCCCTGCTCCACCAGGCCCATCGGCCCGGCATCGCCCGAATCGAAGGCGTCGAGCCGGTAGTGATGGACCTTGCGCAGCGCCAGCCCGGCGTGGATGCGCCCGGCACAGACCGCGACCACGCCGCGCGCGCCCGGTTGCGCCGCCACGACCAGCGCGTCGGCCAGGTTCTGCGGCCCGTCCGGGGCCAGCGCGGTGACGGGCCGCATGGCACAGGTCAGCACCACGGGCTTGGCCGGCGCGAGCAGGCGCTGCAGCAAGTAGGCCGTCTCCTCCAGCGTGTCGGTGCCATGCGTGATCACGAGGCCACCGACCTCGGGTCGATCCAGCCACTCGCGCACGCGCGCCAGCAACGGGCGCCAGACCCCGGGCCCCATGTCCTTGCTGTCGATCTGCGCCAGCTGTTCGGCCTGGACACGCCAGCCCGCAGGAACCGGAATGCCTGCCAGCAGGTCAGCGACCGCGACCTCTCCGGCCCGGTAGCCGACATGGTCGGCGCGCTCGGCGGCCCGGCCCGCGATGGTGCCGCCGGTGCCCAGCAGCAC
>JBDLVJ010000399.1:0-5696 GCA_039804875.1 Pseudomonadota bacterium
TGAACCACGGCGGCACCGAAATGGGCCAGGGCCTGCACACCAAGGTCGCGCAGATCGTCGCGCAGGAGCTGGGCCTGCCGCTGTCGAGCGTGCGCGTCAGCGCGAGCGACACCGCCCGGGTGCCCAATGCCTCGGCCACCGCCGCCTCGAGCGGCACCGACCTGAACGGACGCGCCGCGCAGCTCGCCGCCATCCAGGTGCGCGAGCGGCTGGCACGCTTCGTCGCCGAGCTCGACGGCTGCGCCGCCGCCGAGGTGCGCTTCGAGCAGGCCCAGGTCGCGAGCCCCCAGGCCAGACGCAGCTGGAAAGCCGTCGTGGCCGCCGCCTATTCGGCCCGCCTCCAGCTCTGGAGCGACGGCTACTACCGCACGCCCAAGATCCACTACGACCCGCGCACGCTGACCGGTCGCCCGTTCTACTATTTCTCCTATGGCGTCGCCTGCGCCGAGGTCGCGCTCGACCAGCTGACCGGCGAGAGCCGGGTGCTGGCGGTCGACATCCTGCACGATGTCGGGCGCAGCATCAACCCGGCGCTCGACATCGGCCAGATCGAGGGCGGCTTCGTCCAGGGCATGGGCTGGCTCACCAGCGAGGAACTGGTCTGGGACTCCGAGGGCCGGCTGCTGACCCATGGCCCGAGCAGCTACAAGATTCCGAGCGCGGGCGACCTGCCGGCCGAGTTCCGGGTCGAACTCTGGCAACAGGCCAACCGCGAGGACAACGTCCACGGCAGCAAGGCGGTGGGCGAGCCGCCGCTGATGCTCGCGATCAGCGTCTGGGAGGCGCTGCGCGACGCGGTCGCCCAGGCCCGTGGCGACGGACTGCCGGTGCGGCTCGATGCGCCGGCGACGCCGGAGCGGCTGCTGCGGGCGCTGGGCGGACTCGACTGACCCGACTGGCTTGAATCAGGCCCCGCGCGCCGACCCGCCCGCCCCGCCCCGGGTGATTCGCGTGAACGGCGGCAGCCCCTGCAGCAGGTGCTGACCGTAGCTGGTGCGCGACAACCGGCGGTCGTAGCAGGTCACATGCGCCTGGTCCTCCTCGGTGCGGATGGCGCGGCCCACCCACTGCGCGAGCCGAATCGCGGTCGCCGGCACCACCAGCTCGGTGAACGGATCGCGCCCGACCTGACGCAGCCATTCGGCGCGCGCCTCGCCGACCGGATCATCGGGCGGCGCGAACGGCAGCTTGGTGATGAACAGGTCCTCGCACAGCGGACCCGGCAGATCCAGCCCCTCGCCGAAGGACTGCATGCCGAAGATCACCGAAGGCTTGCCGGCCGCGACCCGCTCGCGGTGGCGGCTCAGCAGCTGCCAGCGCGGCAGCGCGGTCTGCACCAGCACGATCGCGCGCAGCGCCTCGGGCAGCGACTCCTCGGCCAGCCGCAACTGCGCGCGCGAGGTGAACAGCACCAGCGCGCCATGCTCGACCTGCTGCAGATCGCGCAGCAGCACCCGCACCATGGCCGCGTTGTAGGCCGTCGCGTCCTTGGGGTCGGGCAGGTCATCGACCAGCACGAGCCGGCCCTGGCGCGCGAAATCGAACGGGCTCTGGACCTCCAGCGCCAGCGCGCCAGGGTCGCCAAACAGGCCGACCTCCTTGAGGAAGAAGTCGAAGCGCCCCAGGCTGGTCAGCGTGGCCGAGGTCAGCACCGCGCCGCGCACCGCCGACCACAGATGCTGGCGCAGCGTCGCGCCCGGCAGGGTCGGACTGGCATGCGCCTGCAGCACGACGAAGTCACCCTGGGTCGCGAGCGTGAACCACTTGGCCGCCGGGGTCTGGCCCTGATCGACCTCCTGCAACATCAACTGGGTCGTGGTGGCGACCGCCTCGAGCCGGGGCGCCAGCGTGCCGAGCTGGGCATAGAGCTGGGACAGGCGCCGGGCCTGGTCGGGCTGGGCCTTGATCTCGGCGCGCAGCGCCTTGCTGACCGCGCGCAGCGCATCGAGAAAGGCCTGGGCCTGGAGCGAGAGCTGGGTCAGCGGCTCGATCAGCTCGGGGTGCAGCTCGCCACGCGGCACCCGGTAGCGCCCGCCCTGGCCGGGCGGGACGGCGCTGGCGGCGACCGCACCGGAACCGGCGCGCCGGCCAGCCCAGGCCGGCAGGTCCTCGCCCCTCAATGCAGCCCCGTGGTGATGCATGACCAGACGCGCCAGATCCTGCATCAGCTGGCGCAGCTGGGCCGAGAGGCGCGGAATCTCGGCCACCTCGGACACCGCCAGCAGGCCGCCGGTGCGCACCGCCTGGCTGGCCAGCTTGTCGATCCACTTGAGCCGGCTCAGATCCATGCTGCTGGCGAACTGATCCAGCGCGATGCCGGGCAGGTGATGCGCCTCGTCGAGCACCAGCAGGCAGTTGTCGAGCTCGGGCAGCAGGCGCGACCCCAAGGATGACAGCAGCAGGTCATGGTTGACCACGATCACCTGCGCGCCGACCAGGCTCTTGCGCGCCTGGTAGTAGCTGCACTGGTCATAGGCCGGGCAATGGCGCGCGGTGCAGGAACTGCCCTCGGCCGCGACCGCCGCCCACCAAGCCCCTTCGGGCGGCTGCTCGAGCTGGTCGCGGTCGCCGTCCCAGCGACCGCGCTCGAGCTGGCGCTGCAGGTCCTGATAGAAGGACTGGCGCTCGACCTGCTCCTGCGCCAGGCTTGAGGCTAGCCCGGCGCTGGCCGGACGCGCCTCCTCGGCGAACAGATCGTCCTCTGTATCCCAGGCCGCGTCACCGTCAGCGTCGCCGCCGCCGGAGGACCAGCGATCGAGCTTGAGCTTGCAGACATAGCGCCCGCGCCCCTTGGCCAGCGCGAAGCGGAACGGCTGCGGCAGGCTGTTGGCCAGCGCCGGCAGGTCCTTGGCGACCAGCTGCTCCTGCAATGCGACGGTGGCGGTCGAGATCATCACGCGCGTGTTGCGCGCCAGCGCCAGCGCGATCGCCGGCACGCTGTAGGCCAGCGACTTGCCGACCCCGGTGCCGGCCTGGATCACCGCGATCGAGCGCTGCGGCTCGAGCGCCTCGATCGGACCGTCCTCGTCCTCGGGCGGCTTGCCGAGGTCGGCCTCGCTGAAGGTCTGCGCGACCTGCTCGGCCATCAGGCGCTGACCCTCGCGCACCCGCAGCCCGCTGGCCGCCACCACTTGATCGAACACCTGCAGCGCCGAACGCGCCATTTCTGTCTTGGACATGGGGCGGGAGTGTGGCACGAAAACCGGCCCGGCAGGCCTTACAATGGTTGCTTCGACAGCGATGGAAGCGTGGCAGAGTGGTCGATTGCACCGGTCTTGAAAACCGGCAACCCGCAAGGGTTCGTGAGTTCGAATCTCACCGCTTCCGCCAACAAGGCATTCAACCCGCCCCCCTGATCGCCATCAGCGCCTGCTCGAAATCGAAGTTGTCCATCGCGCTGATCAGCGACTCGTAATGCGGCCCTAGCGCGGCCCGCAACAGGGTCCGGTTGGCCTCGAACAGCGACAGGCTTTCGGTATCGTCCTGTTCCAGCAAACCGATCAGCCGCCCGCGCAGCCGGGACCATTGCTGCGGATCGAAGACCGTCGCGCTCTCGCCGCCCTCCTCTCGCGGCAGACGCCGGGTGATGGCCTCGACCAGGGGCGGCAAGGCCCGGGCGATGCCGACCTGCAGCGACTCGAGCACATCCAGTGGCGCGCGCTCGCGCAAGGCCTGCTCGAGCCGCTGGGCCTGCTGACTCAGTTCAAGCGCGCCGATCTGTGCCGCCACGCCCTTGAGCGTGTGCGCGAGCCGCTCGGCCTGGCCCCAGTCGGCGGCGGCCACCGCCTCGGCCAGCCGGACGGAAGCATCGGCCTGACCCGAGGCAAACCTGGCCAGCAAATGGTGATAAAGCGGCTCGCGCCCGAGCACCTGGCGCAGGCCCAGCGCCGCGTCGAGTCCCGCGATGCCCGCGAATGAGACCCCGCGCTCGCCCGCCGGACGGGCCGTGGTCCGGGCGCGTCTGGACGGACGGCGCGCGCGTGGCCGGCTGGGCTTGATCCAGCGCAGCAGCTTGGCCGCCAGATCATGCGGATCGATCGGCTTGGCGATGTAGTCGTTCATGCCCGCCTCGAGGCAGCGTTCCCGGTCGCCCGTCATCGCATTGGCGGTCATGGCCAGGATCGGCAGTTCCTGCAGCCAGGACAACTGGCGGATCTCGCGCGTGGCGGTCAGTCCGTCCATGACCGGCATCTGCATGTCCATCAGCACCACATCGTAGGCCTCTTGCTGCACCCGCTCCAGGGCCACCGCGCCGTCGGGCGCCAGGTCGACCCACAGACCGAGCTCCCTGAGCAGCTCGATCGCGACCTCCTGGTTGATCTCGTTGTCCTCCACCAGCAGGGCCCTGGCGCCCAGCAGCAGGGTGGTGTCCGCCTTCAGGCCACGCTCGGAAGGCGACAGGGGGTGCTCGGTGAGCTCGGCTCCGAGCAGGCGCATCACCGTGTCGAACAGGATCGAGGGGGTCACCGGCTTGACCAGCACGTCGCTGATGCCCACGTCGTCGGACAGCTCGATCAGCTCGCCTCGGTCATAGGCGGTAACCATCAGCACCAGCGGGCGCCTGGGCAGCGGCAAGGTGGCGATCCTGCGCGCCACGGCCACGCCATCCATCTCGGGCATCTTCCAGTCGAGGAAAACCATCTCGTAGGGCTGCTCGGCCTCGGCGGCTCGGCTCAGCTCGGTCAATGCCAGCGGGCCGGAGGCCACGGTGCTGACGACGAATCCCATCGAACGCAGCATCTCGCCCATCACCTCGCGCGCCGGTGCGTTGTCATCAACCACCAGGATGCGCCGGCCCTGCAGGTCGGGCTGGGCCAGCCAGCGCCGGGGCTGATCGGCACCCCGACCGAGCCGGGCCGTGAACCAGAAGGTCGAGCCCCGCCCCGGCTCGCTGTCGACCCCGACCTGGCCTCCCATCAGCTCGGCCAGCCGCTTGGAGATCACGAGGCCCAGGCCGGTGCCGCCGTACTTGCGCGTGGTCGAGCTGTCGGCCTGCTGGAAGCTCTGGAACAGCAGCATGCGCTGCTCGGGCGAGATCCCGATGCCGGTGTCCTGGACCGAGAAGCGCAGCAGCAGCTCATCGGCCTGCGCGTCCTCGAGCGCCACGCGGATCGTGATCGTGCCTTGCTCGGTGAACTTGACCGCGTTGTTGGCATAGTTGATCAGCACCTGACCGATGCGCAGGGGGTCGCCGATCAGGTCGCGCGGCACCTCCGGCGCCACATTCATCACCAGCTCCAGGCCCTTGCTTTCGCTCTTGGTGGCGAACAGGCCGGCGACATTGTCGAGCATCTGATCGAGATCGAAATGGGCCCGCTCGACGCTCATCTTGTCGGCTTCGAGCTTGGAGAAATCGAGGATGTCGTTGATGATCCCGAGCAGGTGCTGACTCGAGGTCTGGATCTTCTGCACATAGTCGAGCTGGCGCGGCGTCAGCGCGGTCTTGAGCACCAGATGAGTCATGCCGATCACGGCATTCATCGGCGTGCGGATCTCATGGCTCATGTTGGCCAGGAAATCTGCCTTGGTGCGCGCGTTCTCCTCGGCCATCTCCTTCGAGCGCTGCATGGTCTCGAAGGCCTCGCGCTCGGCGGTGATGTCCTGCACCATGCCGGCATAGCCACGCGCGATATCCTTGTCGATCGCCTGCGCCGACAGGCGGGCCCAGAAGCGGCCACCATCCTTGCGCATCAGCT
>JBDLVJ010000400.1:0-8117 GCA_039804875.1 Pseudomonadota bacterium
GCGCTGCTCTGGCTGGCCTATCGCGAGATGCCCGACAGCGTCTCGACCAGCAGCCCGCATACCGCGCTGATCGAGATTCGGGGCGAAATCGCGGCCGATACCGAGGCCAGCTCGCAGTTCCTGCTCGGCTCGCTGCGCTCGGCCTTCCAGGACAAAGGCGCCAGGGCGGTGCTGCTGCTGATCAACTCGCCGGGCGGCAGTCCGGTGCAGGCCGGCATCATCAACGACGAGATCCACCGGCTCCGGAAATTGCACGACAAGCCGGTCTATGCCGTGGTCGAGGAGACCTGCGCCTCGGCCGCCTATTACATCGCGGCGGCGGCCGACCGGATCTATGTCGACAAGGCCAGCATCGTCGGCAGCATCGGCGTGCTGATGGACGGCTTCGGCTTCACCGGGCTGATGGACAAGGTCGGCGTCGAGCGCCGGCTGCTGACGGCGGGCGTCAACAAGGGCTTTCTCGATCCCTTCAGTCCGCAGAACGCGACCCACCGCGCCTACGCGCAGGATATGCTCGACGAGATCCACGCCCAGTTCATCGCGGTGGTCAGGGCGGGACGCGGCGACCGGCTCAAGGAGACCCCCGAGCTTTTCAGCGGTCTGGCCTGGAGCGGATCGAAGGCGATCCAGCTCGGCCTGGCCGATGATTTCGGCAGCCTCGACCAGGTCGCGCGCGAGGTGGTCAAGGCCGAGGACATCGTCGATTACACCCAGCACGAGAACGTGGCCTCGCGCCTGGCCAAGCGCTTTGGCGCCGGCGTCGGCGAGAGCACCATGCATCTGATGCAGCGCGCGCTGCCGGTCCTGCGCTGAGGCCGGCGGCGTCCGGACCCCAGCCCCGATCCGGCACAATCGGTCCATGGATGACTTGTTGGTGATCGGGGGCGGCATGGCGGGCCTGGGCGCGGCGCTGGTGGCGCAGCGCGCCGGGCTGCAGGTGACGCTGCTGGAGCAGGCAGAGGCCTTCTCCGAGGTCGGGGCCGGCCTCCAGCTCGGGCCCAACGCGGTGCGCGTGCTGCACGACTGGGGCCTGCTGCCGGCGCTGCGCGAGGTGGCGGCATTTCCCGAGTACCTGAGCGTGCGCGACGCCCGCTCGGGCGCCCGGCTCGGCGGCCTGACGCTCGGCGCCGCGATCGAGCAGCGCTATGGCCAGCCCTACGCGACCCTTCACCGTGCCGACCTGCACCAGATCCTGTTGCGCCAGTTGCAAGGTGGCGGCCAGGTCGATTGCCGGCTGAGCCAGCGCCTGCTGGATTTCGAGCAGGACGCGGACGGCGTCAAGCTGCGGACCGAGGACGGCAGCCGCTACCGGGCCGGCGCGTTGCTGGGCTGCGACGGCCTCTGGAGCCGGGTCCGTGGTCAGCTGCTGACCGATGGCGCGCCCATCTTCAGCGGCGACCTGGCCTATCGGGGCCTGGTGCCGATGGCCGATCTGCCGCCCGAGCTGCGTCGCAACCAGGTCACGGCCTGGCTCGCGCCGGGGCTGCACGCGGTGCATTACCCGGTGCGTGCCGGCGCCGCGATGAACGTGGTGGTGGTGGTCGAGGGTCCGGTTCCGTCCGACCCCGAGAGCTGGGATCATGCCGCGCAGGCGCCGCAGCTGCGCCGGGCGCTCGGTCCCGTGCATGGCGACTTCGACCGCCTGCTGCAGGCCGTGCCCGACTGGCGACTGTGGCCGCTCAATGCCCGCGCGCCGATGCGCGGCCCGCACGAGCATGCGCGGGGCCGGGTGGCGCTGCTGGGGGACGCGGCGCACCCGACCCGGCCCTATCTGGCCCAGGGCGCCGCGATGGCGCTCGAGGATGCCTGGACACTGGGCCGGCTGCTGGCGCGGCCAGGCTGGCGCAGGGGTGCCGCCGGTCACGACATCGACTGGTCCGGCCTGCTGCAGGTGCTGGCGCGCGGGCGCTGGCGCCGCAACGCCTGGGTCCAGCAGCGCTCGCGCCGCAACGGCCTGATCTTCCATGCCGCCGGTCCGCTGCGCTGGGGCCGCGATCTCGGCATGGCGCTGCTGGGCGAACGCCTGACCGACCTGCCCGAGCTCTATCGCGGGCCGCCAGTGCCCTGACCAGGAGTATCGTGCAGTCATCACCCGCGCCATTTATCCCGCCATGAAGCCAGCCGAAACCGCCGCCCCTGCCGATTCTGCCGTCCCCGAGGCCGCCCCGCATGTCGCTCCCGAGGCCGTCACCGCCCTCTTGCGCCTGCGCCGCGTCGCGATCGACACCTACCGCGAGAATGTCGCCTACCTGAACCACGACTGCGCGGTCTACCGCGCCGAGGGCTTCCAGGCCCTGTCCAAGGTCGAGATCCGGGCCAACGGTCGCCGCATCCTGGCCACGCTCAATGTCACGACCGACCCGCGCATCGTGCAGTGTCACGAGGTCGGGCTGTCGCAGGACGCCTTCGATCAGCTCGGGCTCGCCAAGGGCCATCCGGTGACGATCGCGCAGGCCGAGCCGCCGGCCTCGATCGCGGCGCTGCACCGCAAGATCGATGGCGAGCGGCTCGGGCGCGAGGAGTTCGAGGCCATCGTGCGCGACATCGCCGAGCACCGCTATTCCAAGATCGAGCTGTCGGCCTTCGTGGTGGCGACCAACCGTGGCGAGCTCGACCGCGAGGAGGTCTATTTCCTGACCGAGGCCATGATCGCCTGCGGTCGCCGCATCGACTGGCACGAGCATCTGGTGGTCGACAAGCATTGCATCGGCGGCATCCCGGGCAACCGGACCTCGATGCTGGTGGTGCCGATCGTCGCGGCCCATGGCCTGGTCTGTCCCAAGACCTCCTCGCGCGCCATCACCTCGCCGGCCGGCACCGCCGACACCATGGAGGTGCTGGCCGATGTCGAGCTGCCGCTGGCGCGCCTGCAGGAGATCGTGCGCGAGCACCGCGCCTGCCTGGCCTGGGGCGGCACCGCCGACCTGTCGCCGGCCGACGATGTGCTGATCTCGGTCGAGCGCCCGCTCTCGCTCGATTCGCCGGGCCAGATGGTGGCTTCCATCCTGTCGAAGAAGATCGCGGCCGGCTCGAATCACCTGGTGCTCGACATCCCGATCGGACCGACGGCCAAGGTCCGCTCGATGCCCGAGGCGCAGAAGCTGCGCCGGCTGTTCGAGTACGTGGCGCGCCGGCTCGACCTGTCGCTCGATGTCGTGATCACCGACGGCCGCCAGCCGATCGGCAACGGCATCGGCCCGGTGCTGGAGGCGCGCGATGTCATGCGCGTGCTCGAGAACCATCCGCTGGCGCCGCAGGACCTGCGCCAGAAGGCGCTGCGCCTGGCCGGCCGGCTGCTCGAGTGCGACCCCGACATCCGGGGCGGCGACGGTTTCGCGATCGCGCGTGACATCCTCGATTCGGGCCGCGCGCTCGAGAAGATGCGCGCCATCACCGAGGCCCAGGGCGCCAGGCCGTTCGAGCACGAACGGCCCGGGCTCGGCGCCTTGAGTTTCGAGGTCCGGGCCGACCAGGCCGGCGTGGTCACGGGCATCGATAATCTGCAGATCGCGCGCATCGCGCGGCTGGCGGGCGCGCCCAAGGTGCGCGCCGCCGGGGTCGATCTGGCGCGCAAGCTCGGCGATGCGGTGGCGGCGGGCGACCTGCTTTATCGCGTGCACGCCAGCTTCCAGTCCGATCTCGACTTCTCGCGCCAGGCCAGTGCCAAATCCAGCGGCTACCAGCTCGGCCAGCCGGGCGATCTGCCGCATGTCTTCGTGGAATTCTGATGCTGCTCTATTTCGAAGACGAGGCCGCGATGGCCTCGCGCCTGGCCGCCGAATCCGGCCTGACCCCGGTCGCCGTCGTGCGGCACCGCTTTCCGGACGGCGAGCTCAAGCTCAGGCTGCCGCCGCTTCTGCCCGAGCGCGTGGTACTGCTGCGCGGTCTGCAGCAGCCCAACGAGAAGCTGGTCGAGCTGCTGCTGGTGGCGCGCAGCGCGCGCGCTTGGCGCGCGCCACCTGACGCTGGTCACGCCCTATCTGGCCTACATGCGCCAGGACATGGCCTTCACGCCCGGCGAGGTGGTCAGCCAGCGCGTCATCGGCGCCTTCCTGGCCGAACTGTTCGATGCCGTGATCACGGTCGATCCGCACCTGCACCGGGTCGCGACGCTGGGCGAGGCGATCCCGATTCCCGACCCGATCTGGCTCAGTGGCGCCCCGGCGCTGGCCGACTGGATCGCGCGCGAGCGCCCGGGCGCGCTGCTGCTCGGTCCCGACGAGGAGGCCGGTCAGTGGGTCAGCCAGGCCGCCGAGCGCATCGGTCACGACAGCGCCGTCTGCCGTAAGGTGCGCCATGGCGACCGCGCGGTCGCGGTCGAGCTGCCCGGGGTCGAGCTGCGCGGGCGCTCGGTCGTGATCCTGGACGACATGGCCAGCACCGGCCACACGGTGGCGCAGGCCGCCCGGCTGGCGCTGGCGGCGGGAGCCATCTCGGTCGATGTCGCGGTCACGCACGCGCTGTTCGCCGAGGGCGCCGAGCAGACGCTGCATGACGCCGGCATCGGCGCGGTCTGGAGCACCGACTGCATCCCGCATGCCAGCAACGTGGTGGCGATGGCGCCGTTGCTGGCGCAGGCGCTGCGCCGGCTGACGGCCGGTTGATCGGGCGGCGGAGCCGCAGCCGGTTAGCGCGGAGCTGGCGGCTGGCCCGGTCCGCCCGCGTCCTGGCCCGACCAGGGCCGCAGCACCGCGCGCACCGGGCTGGCCTCGCAGTCCATCAGCTTGAGCGGCAGCGCGATCAGCTCGTAGTCGCCCTCGGCCACCGCGTCGAGGCAGAGGTTCTCCAGCACGCGCAGGCCATGTCGGCGCAGCGCCTGATGGCTTTCGAGCGCGACGCTGTCGGCCGGATCGACGCTGGCGCTGTCGATGCCGATCAGCAGCACCCCGAGCGCGGCCAGGCGCTCGATCAGTTCGGGCG
The DNA here is from genome assembly GCA_039804875.1 of Pseudomonadota bacterium. Lineage (GTDB taxonomy): Bacteria > Pseudomonadota > Gammaproteobacteria > Burkholderiales > Burkholderiaceae_C > Malikia. The sequence goes on from JBDLVJ010000400.1 coordinate 4,921, forward strand.
CGAGGCCGGCCAGATCCGGGTCCCATTGCCGGGGTTGCAGCCGGTAGGTGCGAACCAGGATGCGAGCCGGAATGGCCCGACCAGCGGGCAGCGCGTACGCGATGTCGCGCCATTGCACGCGCGGGCCGCGCCCGATGGCATGGATGACGCGGCAGTGACCGATGAAGGGCGCCAGCTCCATGGCGCCGGCGGCCTGGCCGGCCGGGTCGTAATGCAGTGGTGCGTCGGCATGGGCCCCGACATGGGGCGAGAGCCGGATCTGGCTCAGGTTGACCGCGCCGTCCGCCCCGATGCGCGCCTGCCACTCGCGCCGATAGGGCGCGTCGCCCGGATAGACCGGGCTGGCGGCCTCGAGTGGCGGCGAGAGGTCCCACAGCCGCGACATGGCGCTGCTCAGAACGGGTGGTCGAGCGCCGCCAGGCCGTGGCGGGCGCGGGCGCGGTTGCAGGCATCGCTGCCGGCCTCGAACTCGCGGCAGGGCGAGGATCGCCACTCGTAGATGCCGCAGCCGACCTGCTGCCCGATCTGACCGCACAGCGCCGCGCAGCGGATCGGCACATGGTCGGTGCCGCGCATGCGCGCGGTGTTGCCGTTGACCTCGACCGTCAGGCCCGCGGGCACGGTGCCGCCCTCGGTATCGAGTTCGTAGATCGAGAAATCGACGCGGAAGTAGGCGCAGCAGGCGCCGCAGATCTGGCAGGGATTGAGGGTCATGGCAGGTTGGGGGCGCGATAGACCAGCACCTTGAGCGCGCGGTCGGGCGAGACATCGGCGAACGCGGCCGGATTCGGCAGGCGCCGCTCGAAGATCAGTTCGGGCGCGGCCTCGGCCATCTGCTGCTGCAGGAAGGCCGGGCTCAGCTCGGGCGCGTTGAGGCAGAGCAGCGCATGGCCGCCCGGAATCAGCAGGTCGGGCAGGCGCCGCATCAGCTTGAGGTAGTCCTTGGTCGCGATGAAGCTGCCCTTCTGGTAGCTCGGCGGGTCGACCACCACCAGGCCGTAGGGGCCGCCGCGCGTGATCTTGCCCCAGGTCTTGAAGATGTCATGCGCCAGGAAGCTGGCCTTGCCCTGCAGCTCGTTGAGTGCGTGGTTCTGCTGGCCGAGGCTGATCGCGCCCGCGCTCATGTCGACGTTGACGACCTGGCGCGCGCCGCCCTGCAGCGCCGCGACCGAGAAGGCGCAGGTGTAGGCGAACAGGTTCAGCACCTTCAGGCGCGGCTGGCTGGCCGCGTGGGCGCGCACCCAGGCCCGGCCCTCGGCCATGTCGAGGAACAGCCCGTGGTTCTGGCCCTTGAGCACATGGACCCGGTAGCGCGCGCCTTGCTCGCTGACCAGATGCGGCTCGGGCACGCTGCCGGTCATCAGGCGTGTCTCGGTCCGGCCCTCGAAGCGGCACTGGTGGACCCAGTTCAGCGGCTCGCCGTGGGCGATCTCCCGCCAGCGCGCCGTCAGCGCCTGGTCGATCCGTGCCAGCTCGGCGTCATCGAGCGGCTTGAAGCTGGTCAGCAGCCAGACCGGCGGGTAGGCGTCGAGCGCCAGATGCTCGCAGCCCGGGTGGAGGCCGCCACGGCCGTGGAACAGGCGCGTCGCCTCGGCGGGTTTTTCGGCATGTGCAATCGTGTCGAGCAGGGCCTGCATGGGGTCGGTGCCAATCCGCCGCGCTCAGGCCAGCCGGCCCAGCAGCAGATACTCCATCAGTGCCTTCTGCACATGCATGCGGTTCTCGGCCTCGTCCCAGACCACGCTCTGCGGCCCGTCGATCACGTCGGCCGTGACCTCCTCGCCACGGTGCGCCGGCAGGCAATGCATGAACAGCGCATCCGGCTGCGCCATCGCCATCATCGCGGGCGTCACGCACCAGGCCGCGAAGGCCTGCATGCGCTTCTCGTTCTCGGCCTCCCAGCCCATGCTGGTCCAGACATCGGTCGTGACCAGGTCGGCGCCGCGGCAGGCCTCCATCGGATCGTCGAACACCTGCCAGAACTCGCCCTGGCCGACGCCGGCCACTTCCGGGTCGACCTCGTAGCCGCTTGGCGTGCTGACATGGACCTTGAAGCCCAGCAACTCGGCCGCCTGCAGCCAGGTGTTGGCCATGTTGTTGCCGTCGCCGACCCAGGCCACGGTCTTGCCGCGCAGCGCGCTCGGGTCGATGCTGCCGTCGGCGCGCTGGCCGTGGTATTCGAGCCAGGTGAACAGGTCGGCCAGGATCTGACAAGGATGGAACTCGTTGGTCAGGCCGTTGATGACCGGCACCCGCGAATGCGCGGCGAAGCGCTCGATCTTCTCCTGGCCGAAGGTGCGGATCATCACGATGTCGGTCATGCGGCTGATCACGCGCGCGCTGTCCTCGATCGGCTCCGAACGCCCGAGCTGGCTGTCGCCGGTGGTCAGGTGCACCACGCTGCCGCCGAGCTGGTACATGCCGGCCTCGAAGCTCACGCGGGTGCGCGTGCTGGCCTTCTCGAAGATCATGGCCAGCGTGCGGTCGGTCAGCGTGTGGTGCTTCTGGTAGGTCTTGAACTTGCGCTTGATCAGCCAGATGCGTTCGAGCAGGTAGGCGTATTCGTCGGCGCTGAAGTCCTTGAACTGCAGGTAATGCCTGACCGGCACCGGAGGAGTGATGGACGCGTTCATGCGGTGGGACTCAGGCTTGTTCGGCCAGGAAGGCCTTGATCAGCGGAACCAGCTTGGCGACGATCTCGTCGGCTTCGGCCATGGACAGGATCAGCGGCGGCACCATGCGGATCACGCTGTCGGCGGTCACGCTCAGCAGCAGGCCGGCTTCGGCGCAGCGGGTGACCAGCACGCCGCAGGGGCGGTCGAGCTCGACGCCGAGCATCAGGCCCTTGCCGCGCACCTGTTTGACGCCGGTCACGCCCATCAACTGCGTGACCAGGGCGGTCTGCAGGTGCAGGCCGACCTGGGCGGCGTTCTCGAGCAGGCCGTCCTCCTCCATGATCCGGATCGTCTCCAGGCCGGCGCGCACCGCGAGCGGATTGCCGCCGAAGGTGGTGCCGTGGTTGCCGGGCTGGAAGATGTTGGCGGCCCGGGGGCCGACCACGACCGCGCCGATTGGTACGCCCGAGCCCAGGCCCTTGGCCAGCGGCATCACGTCGGGCTGGATGCCGGCCCACTGGTGCGCGAACCACTTGCCGGTGCGGCCCATGCCGCACTGCACCTCGTCGATCATCAGCAGCC
>JBDLVJ010000401.1:0-3969 GCA_039804875.1 Pseudomonadota bacterium
TGGTAGTTCAGTTGGTTAGAATACCGGCCTGTCACGCCGGGGGTCGCGGGTTCGAGTCCCGTCCACTCCGCCAAATTTGTTTGCTGTCGTGGCAACCATGGGGGTATAGCTCAGCTGGGAGAGCGCTTGCATGGCATGCAAGAGGTCATCGGTTCGATCCCGTTTACCTCCACCATATGGTTCCACAATTCAAGTCCTCATACGACCCTATCGTCTAGAGGCCTAGGACATCACCCTTTCACGGTGAGTACCGGGGTTCGAATCCCCGTAGGGTCGCCAAGTTGTAGCGCTTGGCAAACTGGTGCAAGCCAGTTCGCGAAAGCTGCCTGCCAGGAGTGGTAGTTCAGTTGGTTAGAATACCGGCCTGTCACGCCGGGGGTCGCGGGTTCGAGTCCCGTCCACTCCGCCAGATCGCAAACCCTTGCAAGTTCCGCTTGCAGGGGTTTTTTGCATTTCTGGATGCCTACAATGCCCGACGCCAAGGTCAAGACAGGAGTTCCCCGCATGAATGCCCCCTTACGCTATGCCAGCGCGGCGCCGACCCGCGCCGAGATCGACGCGCTGCCGGGCCTGACCCTGCTGCAGTTCGGCACCGACTGGTGCGGACATTGCCAGGCCGCTTCGGCCGCCGTGTCGCAGGCGCTGCAGGCCGCGCCGACCTTGCGCCACCTGCTGGTCGAGGACGGCCCCGGGCGGCCGCTGGGGCGCGGCTTCCGGGTCAAGCTCTGGCCCACGCTGATTCTGTTGCGCGACGGGCAGGAGGTCGAGCGCCTGGTGCGCCCGACCGAGGCCGCCGCTGTCGCGCAGTGGCTCGCGCAGGCTTCGTCCGCCGCCTGAGCCGTGTCTCCAGTTCCTGAACCGGGACTGTTTTCGCGCAGGGCGGGTCCGGTTTCGTCCAGCACTGGCCCCGGATGACCGCGGCTCAACCCGTGCTGAGTCGTTCGCGCAGGGCGGCATTTTCCCGCGCGAGTTCGGCGCCGCGCCGCAGGGCCGCGTCGAGCTGGCGGCGCAGTTCATCGCGCTCCTGTTGTAGCGCGGCGTGGCTGGTTTCGTCCTGTGTCGCGACGGAGCCGGCTTCGAGTCGCGCCATGTCGCGTGCCTGAATCAGCCTGGCGTTGACGGCATCGCACCAGTTCATCACCTCGACCCGGGTCGTGTCCTTGTGGCCCGGATTCTGCAGCGTGGCCTTCTTGACATCGGCGCGCCGGCACAGCTCGGACTGCGTCATGCGGCCGTGGTTGTAGGGGTAGCGGCCCTGATGGGCGTCGATCTCGCTTTCGATCGTGGCCATCGCCTGGCGCAGGCGTTGCAAGGCGGCCTCGGTCCGGGGATGGCCGCGACCGGCATCGATCTCGGCGGCGTTCGGGTTCGGGGCGTCGCTCATCGCTGGGCCCGGCGCTGCTCGCGCAGCATGAAGAGGTAGAGGCTTTCGACCTTCTCGCGCGCCCAGGGCGTCTTGCGCAGAAACTTGAGGCTGGAATTGACGCTGGGATCGACGTTGAAGCAACGGATCGGAATCTGCTCGCCGAGTCCGGTCCAGCCGTAGTGGGCCTGCAGCGCGGTCACGATCGCTTCGAGCGTCAGTCCGTGCAGGGGGTTGTGTGGCTGCCGCGCGGCGGGCGGCGGGGAGTCCGCTTCGGGTGTGGATGTCATGGCCGGGATTGTGCCCCAGCGTCGGGTTTCCGAATGTCGCGTGGCCCGGCGCTCATGGCTAGAATGGCAGGCATGAATCTGCCCGGCTTTACCCTGCTCACAGGCCAGGCGCAGCCAGCAACCCGACGCAGATGCTGAGGAAACGGCCTTGCCGAGTGCCCCTGCTCTCCACGATGGCCGTTCCGGCAAGCTGCCGCATGCCCCGAACTGGGTGTCGTGGCTGGTCCTGCTGATCGGCCTGGCCCTGACCCTGGGCCTGCACGGCTTCAGCCAGCGCTGGATCCGCTCGGCCGGCGAGGAGCGCTTCCTGCTGCGCGGCAGCGAGTTCAGGACCGCCCTCCAGACTCACCTGATCGGCCTGACCCAGGTTCTGCGCGGTGCCCAGGCCTATGCGGGCCAGAATCCCCTCATCAGCCCCGCAGCCTGGCAGCGCATGCGCGACACCTTGCGGCTGGAGGAGAGCTACCCGGGCTTCACCGACCTGATTCACCTGCGGGCGGTCCGTGGCGCGCAACTGTCCGAACTGATCGAATCGCAGCGCATGCTTGGCGAGCAGGATTTCGCGCTCAAGCCGCCGGGGCCGCGCGATTTCCACGTCGTCGTGACGAACCTGGCCCCGGTCACCGAAAAGAACCGGATCGCCCTCGGCATCGATTCCTGGACCAGCCCCCTGCGCCGCGATGCGCTCGAGCGCGCCCGCGACACGGGCAATCCCCAGCTCAGCGCCAAGGTCCAGCTCGCGGTTGACCAGGGCCCGGACGCGCAACCGGGTTTCCTGATCTACCAGCCGCTCTACCTGGGCGGCGCGTTGCCGACCACCGTGGAGCAGCGGCGCGCGCTGCTGGTCGGCTTCGTCGGCACCAGCCTGCGCTACCAGGACCTGGTGCGCCAGCTGTTGCCGGCCGGGGGGCGGCAAGCGCTGGCGGTCGAGCTCCACGACGCCGCCGAAGTCGGTGTCGGGACGCTGGCCTTCCGCAGTCAGCCCGTGCTTGAGGAGCCGTCCCGGCTCATGCGCCAGCAGCTCGCGCTCGACATCGGCGGCCGGCGCTGGACCCTGGTCTGCACCGCCAGCAACGGCTTCCTGCTGCCGATCGAGCAGGCCTACCCGAAGCTGGTGCTGGTGGTCGGCCTGCTGGTGTCGCTGCTGCTGTTTGCCCTGACCCGTGCCCAGATCCAGCAGCGGCTGCGGGCCGAGCGCATGGCCGAGTCGATGAGCCGTTCGGTGCTGTCCACCCGCGATCATCTGGCCTCCATCCTGGAGGCCGTGCCCGACATGCTGCTCGAGCTCGATGCCGAGGGCCGGATCACCGAGGCGCGCTCGGCGCGCCAGGCCCCGTTCGCCACCCTCCCGCCCGAGCTGGTGGGCCGGCATTACGCCCAGGTCCTGCCCCCCGCGGCGGCCGAGGTCATCGCCGCCGGACTGGCGGCGGCGCGCTTGAACGGCAGCGACTACGGCCGGCGCTACACCCTGACCCAGGGCGGCGGCGAGCGCTGGTTCGAGGCCTCGATCGCCTACCGGCTCAGGGGGGCGGAGCGCCAGCCCTACTGCGTGCTGCTGTCGCGCGATGTCACCGAGCAGGTTCGCCTGGAGCGCGAACTGCGTCAGCAGCATGAGCGGCTCAACACCATTCTCGACAGCGTCGAAGCCCATATCTACATCAAGGGAGCCGACTACCGCTACCAGTACGCCAATCGCCGGACCTGTGCGCTGTTTGGCTGTCCGCTCGAACAGATCGTCGGTCATCACGACACCGATTTCTTTGATTCGGCCGTGGCGCACCGTATCCGCCAGGTCGACCGCCGCGTGATCGAGCAGGGCGAACGGGTCGTGGCCGAGGACTTCAATGTCCTGCAGGATGGCTCGACCTCGACCGAGCTGACGATCAAGATCCCGCTGCGCGACGAGCAGGGCCGGGTCTATGCGCTGTGCGGCATCTCGACCGACATCTCGGTGCTCAAGCAGGCCCAGGCCGAGCTCGAGCGCTACCGCCAGCATCTGCAGCAACTGGTCGACGAGCGCACGGAGGAGCTGGCGACCGCGACCCGCGCGCTGAGCCTGGCCAGTGCCGAGCAGCAGGCGGTCTTCAACGCGGCGACCGCCGGCCTGATCTTCGTCAAGAACCATCAGATCCAGCGCTGCAACCGCACCATGGAGCAGATGTTCGGCTACGAGCCGGGCGCACTGATTGGCCAGGCACCGCGCGTCCTGTACACGGATGACGCGGCTTTCGCCGGCCTGCAGCAGCGGTTTCAGTCCGAGATGGCCGCCCACGGCAACTTCCGCAGCGAACAAGAGCTGATGCGCAAGGATGGTGG